>JABDJV010000295.1 GCA_013003295.1 Pyrinomonadaceae bacterium
CCCCAGGCGACGCTTTTCATCGGAATTCGCTTGGTTTCTTTTCGCGTGGCCGCGTCAATAACAACGATCTCCTTTTTTCCAAGAAGCGTCGCAAAAACGTGCTTCCCGTCAGGGGTAAATTTTACGCGATACGGTCTGGCTCCAAGATCGAGCTTTTCGACGACCTTTTTGGCCGCGGTATCGATCACATCGATCGCACCCTCGGAATTGAGCCCGACCCAGACTTCTTTTCCGTCAGGTGAAAGGTCGATCGCTTCCGGCTGATTTCCAACGGGAATTTGCGTTATTCTCGAGCGGGCCGGCGGGGCGCTCTGCAGCTCAAACATCGTCACGCTGTTTGATGCGATATTAGAGGTGTAAAATCGCCTTTCGTCGGCTGAACCAACGACCATATGGGATGCGTCCTGCCCGGTCCCCATGATCCAATCTACCTTGTTCGTTGCTGGATCATACCGAGCGATCGCCCTGCTTGCTTCAGCCGAAAAATAGATCTTCCCATTGATCTCCTGGATACCGTGGGGGCGGATAAGCGGTGATAGATCGACCCGGCGAAGTTCCTTTATGGATTTCAGATCGATCACCGAAATTGAGCTTCCCGGCGTTCGACCCCCGTAGTTGGCAACAAAAGCCGTTGTGCCGTCTTTTGATACAACAACCTCGTGCGGGCCGTCGCCGACGCCCACGCTTCCCACCGTTTTCATTGAATCGGCGTCAAATACGGTCATCGATGCCTCATTCTTGTTTAACACCAGTACGAGTTTATCTGATTCCGATTTCTTCTCCTGGGCGCACGTAAAAGTGAAGAGAACTATGGTTGAAAGAAAAACTGACAATACTGTGCTGAGTAAAATTCGCATGATCTTCTCCTGGATTGTTAGATATGCGTTTTACGTTAAAGGATCGAGGAAGGTTTCCGAGGGGATTCTTAGGTGCTGTAACTTTCTTCGAGATTCAGGGTTTCTTCTTTGATCTGGGATTTGGGATACCAATTCTGCCATTTACTTATTCGTCCAAGAACGGTCTTTTTAAACAGACTTCCCTCATATTTGAAACCAAGCTTTTCAATCACATACCTGGAAGCGGCGTTGTCGGCGAGAACGCCTATAAATATGCGTTCTGTGCCGGGGATCCTCGCCGCATCGTGGAGTCCCTGGATCAACGAATTCTGATACAAACCTCTTCCGCGCCCTTCGGGATCGGTGTAATAATCAAACAAGACGGCTGTATTCGCCGGCAATGTAAACTCCTGACCTACCTCGGTTACCTGCGAGATTTCCTGTCTTTCAACCAGCCACCCGTAATGCAAAAGTTTGCCATTTTCCACGCAGGTGTAGGAATGGATCCCTTGTTCAAAATTCCGCAAGACCTTTTGGTGAAACTGGCTCGGCGTATCCTGCCATCCTTCGACCGGCTTGTACTTTAAAAGATCCGAGACCGAATCAACATTCATCTGCTTAGGATCTTCCAGCGATCCGAGACTTTGTAAATCAAACGAATACATACGGCACTCTTTCGAATCGTATATTCTGAGACCGATATTTTTTAAGATCGTGCCGGGGATCGTTCGAAGTTTTACGCGGCGTAATTTGTGTCTGACCTTGTCCGCGAGTTTGAAGGCGCGCGTTTTAGTAATGCTAAGCTTTTCGAGGGCACCCTGTCCGGTTTTTACGAGCCTTCTTTTCGTCTTATAACGAAAGAAATCCGATTTTGAGAAGAATATCGTCACCGAGTCACATTTTTCCGTTCGTGTAGCAAACCGCTGCTTGTATCCATTTCCGGGAGACAGGTCAAAGTTTTTAAAGCTGGTCTTTGAAAGCTCTTCTCCCAACATCAATAGATGAATTTTACTTGGAGATTGTTTTGCAAAGAATGGCGACATCGATGTGCCGCATAAGAGCATTTCATCACGATTTTGAAAGCAGATTTGGGCCGAGGCGATTTTATCATCCACCTTTAGAAGCGTTGGATAAACAAAATCTGTTTCGTTCATAAGGTCAATATGAAACGGTTTTCTGTTTTCGTCTTTCTCAAGTTGGTTATTGTGAAGTGCGCTGATCCTCAACCTTGAGTAATCTTCGATCTCGTCAAACACCTCACTTAAATCCGCGGGGGACAGAAGTGCCTTGTATTTTAGTTCGCCAAATCTCTTGAGCTGCCGTATCCGCGTCTTATTGCCTTTCTTCCGCAGCGATTCGGCCGATCTGTTGTGTTCGTCAAGAGCGACCAACGGACGCGGCATTTTCTTTAAGATTATCTGATCTGCCCACTTTCCTTCAACCCATTTCATCGGTGATCCGGGCGCTATAAACATCATTTGAAGCCGCTTATCCGGAAACTCCTCGCCGAGCTTCAGGAGTGCTTTATTGATAAAACTATCGCCGTTTTCCCTTAGCGCCAACCAGGAATCATATTCGGAATGATAATCTCCTGCGAGGGAAAGCTTACCTGTTGTTCTGCAACGACTTAGAGGAAACAGTCCGGTGAGATCACCGTCTTTGTTCATCTCGTAAACGATGATGAATTCGGCAACATTTTTATAATGTCGATTCCAAATCTCCAGATACCGCACGTCCTGAAAAAGACTCGCCCAAGGGCATTTCCCGTGCAAATCCATCCATTTTGCCTTGAATTCCGGATTTTCTAAGAGATTTTGAGATTCGTTCTTTCTCGTCAGATTTAGGCTCATCCCACTTTAATAAATACGTAAAACGGGTAGTTTTCTATTTATTTGCAGGAAATTACGGAAAGTCTGAAAAGCGCATAAAAAAGACGCGTTTTAGACACGTCTTTCAATTCTTCAACTCAATGTGGTTTAAATTCTATTTTTTTAGACGATCGATAAAAGTCTGTCTAAACTTAGCTACCTTCGGAGCAACTACGCTCGCACAATAGGGCTGATTCGGGTTATTTGCAAAATACTCCTGGTGATAATCCTCTGCCCGGTAAAAATTGGTGAATTCCGTAACTTCGGTAACTATCTCATCAGAAAAGATACCTTGCTCAGTAATTTCTGCGATCACCTCGTCTGCTGTTTCTTTTTGCTCAGGGGAATGATAGAAGATCGCCGACCGGTACGATTCACCGATATCGTTTCCCTGGCGATTAAGCGTGGTCGGATCGTGAGTGGCAAAAAAGATCTTCAGGAGGTCCTTAAAAGAGATCTCGTCTGGATCAAACTTCACCTGGAGCGCTTCTGCATGACCGGTTGTTTCAGAGCAGACTTCCTGATAAGTCGGGTTCTCAGTGTGCCCGCCCGAATATCCTGATGTAACTTCCTCTACGCCTCTGAGATCCGTAAAGATCGCTTCAGTGCACCAAAAGCATCCGTTAGCAAGTGTTGCTGTTTGTAATTCCATGGGGAGATTATACAGGAG
>JABDJV010000304.1 GCA_013003295.1 Pyrinomonadaceae bacterium
GTATTGGGTCTGCCCGATGCAATACTGGCCAAAACTGTATGAGCTGCAGATCAGAATTGCCGTCAAAACTCCGATCAGTCTGATCAATCGGGATTTATCCATTTCCGTTAACACTAAACCGATCGTAAGTTTCTTTGCTCAGGTTGATATATAGATTGAAGTAGCAGCTGCCGCCATCATCAACGGTGATGATCTGCCTTCGCCAGGAACCATTGGCCGTGCATAACGCATTTACCCAAACCACGGTCTCATTTGCCGGATTCGCCGCTGATACCAATTGAAACCTGTATTTTTCCAGATTCTTGATCGTTTCACCTTGAATCTGCTTTTCGTTATAATCTGCCACCGACTTTTCAACTAACATCTGCGCTCGGGTTAAATCGGGAAGCTTTAGCTTTCGGTACGTTAGGTTTTTGAAGATATATTTATGGGCCTGACGGTTATAGGAGATCGTCGCATAGTTTTCTGGGATTTTCACCGCCTTGGATTCATACTTCTTGGCGAGATTCATGATCGCATTTGCGGCCGCCTGCCAGCGAGCCGTATTGCGCCTCGACAAAGGCGAATTCATCCCGTAGGAAATACCTTTTGCGATCTTTCCGGCACGCAGATATACGCTCGCCGAACCGGCATCATAAACGGTTTCTGTTTGTTTTTCGTTCTTGATCGTGTCAAATTTATTTTGAAAAAAGACTGCGTATACGGCCGCTTTGTCTTCCCCGGTAATTTCGGCATACCACATAACAGCTTTATCGTCCTGCATATCTTTGTCTTCAACCGAGATTACACTTCCATTCACTTCGATTCGATACCACGCGGGCGCCATTCCTCCACTTCGGTTAAAGCGGAAACTCGTGTTTTCGGGCATTTCTTTTGATAGTTCGGATTTTGCAAAGGGATTTTCAATGCAATTAGCGAATGCTAAATTAAAGGTTGATAGGACTAAGAATAGAAGTAGGGTTTTCATTTTCATTCGACTCTCCGACAAGAAATTATTTATCTAAATAACTCTCTCAGTTTATAGAATGGAATCGTAATACATTTTTGCAAAAAAAATCTCCACCGCTTCGTATGGAGTAAAGGCGCTGCATCCGTCAGGTAGCGGTTGTGTCTTTTGCAATGTAAGGATAACAATTTCCTCCAGACTCGGGTAATTTTTTCGAATCACCTCTGTGAATTAACCACCCCGCCCATAAATTGGCACCCCTCCTTCGGAAGGAGGGGAGTTAGCATTTGTTGCAGTGTATTTAATTTACAAATACAAAAAAAAGATTCTACGCGATTCAGGGCTTCAGACGATAAAGCATTCTTGGAAACGGAATCGTCTCACGTACGTGTTCGATACCGCACATCCATGCGACACAGCGCTCGATACCCATTCCGTAACCTGAATGCGGGACGGACCCGTAGCGACGCAGATCGAGGTACCACTGGAAGTCCTCTTTCGGAAGATCATGAGCCTCAACCTGCTTTTCAAGATATTCCAGATCCATTGCCCGCTCGCCGCCGCCGATGATCTCGCCGTATCCTTCGGGCGCCAGAAGATCGATACCCAGCGCGCACTCCGGACGCTCCGGGTCAATTTCGAAATAGAAGCCTTTTATCGCCGCCGGAAAATGATGGACAAAGATCGGTTGGTCAAACTGTGCGGAAAGATATGTTTCGTCAGGTGAACCAAAATCCCCGCCCCATTCAAACTTATTCTCGAGCGCTCCTTTCTCATTACCCTCCTGCAGTATTTCCACTGCCTCATCATAGTGGACTCGTGGAAACGGCGCCTTTATGTTCTCAAGCACGGAAATATCGCGCTCGAGCGTTTCGAGATCTTCGCGTCGATCTTTTAGAACCCGCTCAACGATGAATAGGATCATCGCCTCACCGAGATCCATCATGTCTTCATAGGTTGCATATGCGACCTCGGGCTCAACCATCCAAAACTCCGTAAGATGCCTACGTGTTTTGGATTTTTCCGCCCGAAATGTCGGGCCAAACGCATAACTTTTTCCAAATGCGGCGGCGGTTGCTTCGTTGTACAGCTGTCCGCTTTGGGTCAAATATGCTTTTTCATCTCCAAAATAATCAACCTCAAAGAGCGTTGTCGTGCCTTCACAGGCTGCCGGCGTAAAGATCGGTGTGTCGGCCAGTATAAAATCCTGCTCGTCAAAGAAATCCCTAACCGCCTTTATGATCGTATGCCTGACGCGCAGCACGGCATGCTGCTTCTTCGAACGAATCCAAAGGTGGCGGTTGTCCATCAGAAACTCGGTGCCGTGCTCTTTCGGAGTGATCGGATAATCGGTGGAGTTTTGAACGACTTCCAGATCGGAGACGTCGATCTCAACTCCGATCGCCGAGCGATCATCTTCCTTTACGGTTCCGTGGACGATCAACGAAGATTCCTGACCGAGCGATTTCGCCTGTTCAAAAACCTCTTCCGACACGTTTCCTTTGAAAACGACGCACTGAACGATACCTGTTCCGTCGCGTAGTTGGGGAAATACGAGTTTTCCGCTCGAACGCGAGTTATAGAGCCAGCCCTTAAGAGTAACCTGCTCGCCGATATGGTCTTTCAATTGGTTTATATATGTTTGCTTCATTCCTGTTGTTTAACTCACGTCTTCTATTTTTCTCAACTTATTGAGTACATCGATAATTTGGTTGGCCATGTTTGCCGGTCGGGTCAGGCTGCACTGCCACGCCTGTAAGTCTCCATACTTGGTTTTGCTCGCGAAAACAAGATATTTTGTTGCTTTGCCGCGAAATCTGATATCGCATGACGAAGCACTCTCGATATCTGTGCCCGGCAGCCGTCTGGTCCCGGTTGAAAGGGTAACTGTGGTCTTTTGATCGCCTTTCCAAACATCAATTATTTTGAAATCAGCCGTGTATCTGTCGCTTCGCAATTTTTCACCAAGAAAAACTGCCGTCACTTGGTTGTAGTTTCGGGTAACGCGATTCTGAAATTGAAGCGCACTTAGTTTTCCCGGAGTTGAAACGCAAACGCAACCGACCGCCTCGGATGGAAGCGCTGCAAAATATCCCAGAACCAATACGACCGAAACGAAATATGTTTTCATACGGGTTTTCTCATATGCTAAGTTAGTAGAATCTGGCCAAGTCGCAGTAACTAAGGTGCATATCTTAACAAATTTTTTCGCCGTGGTCGTTTTAACAGAACTCATATGAAACAAACTATGCCAAAAGCTATCGTATCGCTGTTCTTTTTATTGGTGCTGCTTGCAGTGAATTGGTTCCCACAAGATTCGTTTACCACTGTGGGACCAAAGAAAGGGACACTTTTTATCGTTGGCGGCGGGCGAATGTCCGATGACCTGGTCAAGCGCTTTATAGATCTCGCGGGCGGCCCAAATGCTCCGATAATTGTAATTCCAACTGCACTTGGTGCTGAAACATATGGTGAACGAAGTCTTGCATTTCTGAAACGCCGCGGCGCAAAAAATGTTTCGATCCTGCACACAAACGACAGGGATATGGCCAACGATGATGATTTTGTCGCACCTCTTAAAACGGCAAAGGCGGTTTGGTTTGGGGGAGGACGCCAATGGCGTTTGGTCGATGCATACAAGGGGACGAAGACGGAGAAAATGTTTTGGGAAATTTTGGCGCGAGGTGGCGTTATCGGAGGCTCTTCGGCGGGCGCGACGATCCAGGGATCTTATCTCGCGCGCGGTGATACAAAAAATAATCAGATCATGATGGGCGATCATGAAGAGGGATTTGGTTTTCTTTCAAACGTTGCGATCGACCAGCATGTTCTCGCACGCAACCGGCACTTTGATATGTTTTCGATCTTAAAAAAGCGCCCGGAATTGCTTGGTATTGGGATAGACGAAGGTACGGCGTTAATCGTTAAGGGAAATGAGTTTGAAGTCAGAGGAAGGAGCTACGTACTCGTTTACGACGGATCGTTTTGGTCTCGTGAGGGGAGCAGGCTGAAAAACCTGCCGGACAAAAAAGCACAATTTTATTTGTTACGCGCGGGAGATAGATACGATCTTTTAAAGCGAAGGGTGCTTCCAAGAAGTCGTTCTAACCAGCCCTAGTTATCACTTTTGTTCATCCTAAGTGCACGGAAAGGAATATTTGATAAAAAATGTCTTATCGCGGCCCGTAAATTTCTCGTAGGTGAGATAGTCGTTTCCTTTTTCTTTGGGAAAGTCCTTCAAGGCCTGCTTTTTGCTCACCATCTTGGTTGATTCCTTCGCCGCAAACTTCACCGTTCCGCCCTCGGAAATTTCCAGAAGCAACTTTGGTTCTTCCGCGGACTTTCCAAAGTAATATCCAATGTATAGTTTTTTGCCGTTAGGCGAAATACCCACCGGCGTTGTCGAATAGGGCGTTTCCCATTTGCGCAGCGTTTTTTGCAAGGTTTTGTCAACTAGCAGGACTTCGTCTAAAACAAAGTGCTGTGGTCTTTTTATTGCGATTTTCTTCTCGCCTGATATTGCAACTACTTCCTGCCTGCTTACTTTCGCGGTTGGAAAGGATGTAAAACATTCGCCGCACGGGGAATTTCCATATCCTGAGCTTATTTGAAATAGCTGCTTCCTTCCTTCAGATGTTGAAAGCGGAATTCTAAACTTGGCGAAATAGGATTTCGGATCGATCTTTGGGTCTCCTTTCGGTAAGCTTTCGCAAATATCAAAACTATAATTGAAGCCGGTTTTTTCCAGCCGTTGATTTGCGTATTTAACGATCGACGAAACTGATGCACCAGGGTTTGAACGGTCAAATGAGATCAGATCCTCGTCCAGGGTCGATGGAGGAAGGTTTACAAATGCTTGAGCGGAAGAGGGAACGGCATAAATCGAAACCGTTGCAATTGTGACTAATACACTCAGGCTTAGTTTCCACATTTATTATTCTCCCAGTTGTTCTTCGACTATGTTTTGAAGAGTTTGATATTTCCCTAACCTTTTACATGCCTCCAAAACAACCTGAAACATTGGGTTAATGTAAGGTAGATACTGAATCTTATCAAAATTCGCAGCCTGGTTCGAAAACGTGCCGATCGCCTTCAGACATCTTTGCACGGTCATCAGGTCAAACTCATAATCGAAGTCTTCGGGTTCTATCTTCCCGAGGCCCAGCTTTTCTCTTTCGGCCAGGAAGAAAATCTTCTTATCCCGAAGCGACTCCTGCGACGGCGGCTCGGTAATTCGATCAAGAAGAAGCGAGACGAGGTCATAAGCGACCGATCCGATTCGCGCGTCCTGG
Organism: Pyrinomonadaceae bacterium; assembly: GCA_013003295.1. Lineage (GTDB taxonomy): Bacteria > Acidobacteriota > Blastocatellia > Pyrinomonadales > Pyrinomonadaceae > Aridibacter. Next base: position 5,239 of record JABDJV010000304.1, read on the forward strand.
TGATCAATGATCTTCATTGAACCATTTGAGTCGAGCATCAGGTTTGCTGCATGAAAATCGCGATGGGTAAGAACGGTTGCATGCCGCTCAAGCTCTTCGGAAAGTTCGACAAATTCTTTTGTAAGAGCAAAATCCATTTTGTCCGACAAAGGAGTTTTTCTCAGGCTTACAAAATAATGGGTTTTGAAGAAATTGAGTTCCCAAAGGAGTTTTTCGTGATCAAATTTTAGCCTAGAAGCGATCGAATCTATCTCAAAGGCCCTTGGCGTAGCGGCCTGAATCTGAGCGATGATCGAGATCGCCTGATTGATGAGGTCGTTTCGCACGGATGTATCGGATTGTCTCAGTGTATCGCCAAGAATTCTATCGCCAAAATCTTCATGGACTACTAAACCGCAGTCGTAATGAACAGCGAAGATCTTTGCCACCGGCAGGTCAGACTTAAGAAAAAGATCTGTGACATCGAGCTGGGGAAGGCCCTCGTCGAATGTCTCCTCGTAGACGCAGGCAATAGCAGTTTGATCATGAAACCTTATTCGAAAAAATTCCCGAGTGGAGGCGTCAGGCGTGAGTCTTTCTGCTTCGGTGAGAGCATTGTTGTTTTCGAGAAATGTTTGTAGCCTTTCAAAGGCGGATGTTTCAAATTTCCGAGGCATATCTTTTAGACTAATTCCTGGTCGAGGGGGACCACATAGTTGTCGCCGACCATCTCGCCGCTTAAGGCCTTTTCAGGAATCTTTTCGCAATGTCCAAGCATTGCTCCGGTGACGATCGCCACATTCTCGTAGCTTTCACCCTCTTTTATGACCACATCGTCACAGACGATCGCATGCGAAAGTGCCGCCCCATTTTCGATTCTCACATTATCCCAGATCACCGATCTTTTGATCACTGCGGATTCTCCAATATCACTATTTAAGCCGATGACGTTTCGCTCCGGGCCGCCATCGAGCATATTCAGGCTGATATCGAGATAACGCGGAATTGTAGAGAGCTCAAACCATTTTCCTTTCGCAATATGAGCCGCTATCTTCTCACCTTTTTTAATCGCCGGATTGTAAAATGTTGGGACAATATCCGAATAAACTCCGCGGGGTATGTAGTCAAAAACCCGGGGTTCAAGAATGTGAATTCCTGTGAACATCATTGGGATATTTGAACGCCCGTCCTTATTTCCGTGTGAATCGGGGAAGCCCGGTTCGAATCCCGCTACTAACCCATCGGAAACCTTAACCTCAGTAAACTTCTCGAAGTTTGTATTTTCTTTCAGGACCATCGTTGCCAATGCACCCGAGCTCCTGTGCGTTTCGAGAGCGGCATTGATATCGATATCGGTGATGATCTTTCCGTTTGCGATAAGAAACGTTTCGTCTTCAAGGAGGTGTCGGGCATTATCAAGTGCACCGGCGGTGCCCAAAATTTCCGGTTCTTCATGAGTGTAGTGTATCTTCACCCCGAAATCGCTTCCGTCCCCGAGCGCGCGCATTACTGAATTTGGCTGATGGTGAAGGTTTACAACAACCTCTTTAAAGCCGTATTTTGCTAGATATTCTGCTACGTAACCGACCAGTGGTTTTCCCAGAAAGGGTATTGCCGGTTTTGTTCTGTCGATCGTTAATGGAAATAGCCGCGTTCCAAAACCTGCGGCTAGAATCATTGCTTTCATTTCAGCTTTTTATTAAGAATTATGAATCAATAACAATAAATTTGCACTAAAGGCATAAATTACAAACTTAACGATTTTAGCACCCGATTGCAAACTTGCGAATTCGGGTTTTAGCGATAAAATCTCTTGCTATGGATGCTGATTTTTCGGGCAAAGTAGTTGGTCTGGTAGATGCTCCGGCAAACGCAAAGCACATCGCTGCTTTCAAGCAAAAAGGAGCGGATATTTTAAGGATTCCTTATGTTTCGACAGGGCCAATCGAAATAGGGAATGTTGCCGAAACTGCGATTGCCAACCTCGAAGAGTTTGACTGGATCTTTTTTCCGGACATCTACACAGTCGATATATTTTTTCAGCTTCTCAAGCATAGTAAAATCGATCCTTATAAACTGGACGAACTTAGCGTTTGCGCCTTTGGTGAAGCCGTCGCTGACCGCTTGCGCTTCGTGCAGGTTCACTCAGACTTGATACCGGCCAGACTCGATGTTGAGTCCTTATTTAAGGCAGTACAAGACTATGTTTCCGATCCCGTCCGAATTCGGGCGCTTCGAATTCTGTTTCCAAAAGCAAAGCAGTCAGAATATGAGATCGTCAATTATTTGCGAGGTGTCGTCAAACAAGTGTTTGAGATTGGAGTTTACTCCTCTGGCGGAGTATCAGAAATCGAGCGCACAAAAGTGAAGACTCTCATTAACAGCGGTGCTATCGACGAATTCGTTTTCTTTAACGTGGACGATGTTCAGAGACTTTTGCTGCTTTTTTTTCCTGAGAATCTTTCGCACGGGTTAAACGCAATTCGAGTGACAACTGTAGATGCCGGGGCATTTCAATCTTTACGGGAACATGGCTTAAAGCCACAGCTATTGAAACCGCTCTAGCGTCATGATTTAAAGCTGTCAAAAGTTCCGCACTTGAATTTTCGACAGGATTCCTTTTACCTAGGAAGAGTGGAAAATCAAAAGTCAGTAATATTGTTCTTTATCGATGGCCTTGGGCTTGGCGAGAAAAACGAATTCAACCCATTATCACTATCCGATGACCTCGAGCCGCTCAACAATTTTCACGGAGTTGAAACAGCAATACAAAATGATGGAATTTTAATTCCAACCGATGCCCGCCTGGGCGTGGAGGGAAGACCTCAAAGCGCTTCGGGGCAAACGGCTATTTATACCGGGCTCAACGCACCCAAACTGAACGGCGGACATAAACAGGGATTTCCCAACGAAGCACTCAAGGAACTAATAGTCGAACATTCTATATTTCTCCAACTAAAAAACCGCGGGATCAACGAAAATATTTTTGCAAATACTTACACGCCAAAGTTTTTTGAAAAGAAGCCGCGCTGGAAATCTGCAACAACTTGTGCCGTCGAGGCTGCAGAAATGAGATTCCGGCGGCTGCCGGACCTGATCGGCCGCAAATCGCTTTTTCACGATTTTACGAATGACTATTTGATCGAAAAGGGGTTTGACGTTCCAAGATTCACACCAAGGGATTGCGGGCAGATTTTGGCAGATCTGAGCAAAGAATATCGGTTTACGCTCTATGAGCATTTTATCACCGATAAGATCGGCCACGATCGAAACTATAAATGGGCAGCAGATCACTTGCCAAAACTTGCAGAGTTTATCCGGGAAACACTAAGCCTCATCGATCTCGATAAGACCACCTTCATCTTGACAAGCGACCACGGAAACGTAGAGAATCTGTCCATCCGAAACCACACACTAAATAAAGTTCCGACAATAGTTTGGGGAAGAGAAAAGGAAAGTGTCGCCGGGCGAATCGAAAATCTGACCGATATAACTCCGGCGATAATTGACTTACTTTCAGAATGACAAACAACCAAAAAGCTCCGCAATTTCCAAAGAACGACCGCAAAGAGATTTTCGGTTGGATAACCTACGACTGGGCAAATTCTGCATTCTACACGATCGTAATTACCGTTTTGCTCGGCCCGTATCTGACTGCGCTTGCTCAGGCTGATGTAGGGAAGAACGGAATCGTATTCAACCTCGGATTCCTTGGTTCGGTGACCGCTGAATCGCTGGTTCCTAACGCACTCGCGCTTTCGGTCGTTTCCCAGGTTTGCTTTCTACCGATTCTCGGGTCGCTGGCAGACTATACCAATCTAAAGAAGAAGATGATGGCATTCTTCTGTTATTTCGGTGTCGGGGTTAGCTGTCTTTTGTTTTTTATCACTGGCGATAATTATGTTTGGGGTTGTGTCTTCATGATCCTCGCAAATATGAGCTTTGCGGCTACCAATGTTTTCTACAACGCCTATTTGGTCGACATCACCACTGAGGACAAGCGCGACAAGATCTCGAGTTACGGTTTTGCAGCCGGTTACGCAGCGGGTTTCTTGGTATTGGTCGGAAGTTTGGCCTTTTTAAAGAGCGCAGAATCGTATGGAATTGCTACGGGATTGGCGGTAAGAATCTCGATGCTGGTGGCTTCTCTTTGGTGGGGCGTTTTTGCATTAATAACGTTTCTGTTGGTAAAAAACCGCGATCCTGAAGAGCTGCATCCGAGTCAGAACATCGTTACGGTCGGGTTCTATGAGCTGTGGAAAACACTCAGGCAGCTCGTCGGTTTGAAATACACTCTTTTGTTTCTGATAGCGTACCTGTTTTATAACGACGGCATTCAAACCGTGATCTTAAATTCTTCAGTTTTTCTCTCACAGGAGTTGTTTGTATCAAAGGGCCTCGAAACGGATCAGGCATTTTTGCTGGGCATATTTATGGTTGCTCAGGCAATGGCAGTGATCGGATCGATCATCTTTGAGAGAATTTCAAGATACATCGGCGCGAAAAGAACGATCATGATATGTCTGTCGATATGGGGAGGCATCGTCGTTTTTGCCTATGCCTTTTTGGCCTCCTACCTGCAAGCTTGGATAATGGGTGCTTTTATAGGTTTGGTTCTCGGCAGTACGCAGGCCCTTTCCCGCTCGCTGTTTTCGCAGATGATTCCAAAGGGAAGAGAATCCTCGTTTTTCGGACTCTACGAGATTTCTGAAAAAGGCACTTCATGGTTGGGGAACATGGTATTTGCAATTGTAATAGCCACGACCGGCTCGTATAGGCAGGCAATTTTGTGTCTGATCTTCTTCTTTGCTGTTGGAATAGTGATCCTCTTGTTTACAAACACAGCGAAGGCGATCCATGAAGCGGGAAATCTCACACCCGAGGAGGCAGCTGGAGAATCACGGCGTTTGTAATGCCACCTGACTTGAATATAATCGGGTATAGGCATTTCAATGAGCAAAGAATCCACCCAAGAACAAAAAACGACAAGTACTCACAAAGTTAGTTTGGAAGCCTTTCTCAAAGGACGTGCTGTTTCCAGAGGCGTGGGAATCGGAAAAGTCCTGTATTTGCACGGTCAGAATCGCCAGTTTTACCGGCGGGTCATAGAAACCGGGCAGGTTGGATCAGAATTAAAGAGATTCAGAGCTGCTGTTGATTTAGCCAAGCAGCAGCTAAAAGAGATAAGCAATGGCGAAAAGGAAGCCGTTAGCGAAAATCAATCCAGCATTTTTGAGACACACCTTTTATTTCTGGAAGACAGGTCCCTCCTTTCAAAAATTGAAGACATAATCCGGGATGAGCGCGTGAACGCCGAATGGGCGGTCAAACTTGTCACTGATACGTACGTTTCCCGCTATAAACTCCTCGACGATAAGCATCTGCGGGAAAAATATATCGATCTTCAGGACATATCTGAAAGATTGCTCTCAGCGCTCGGCGGCGGCGCGGAGTCACCATTTACTTTTGATAAAGATTCTGTTGTTGTTGCAAAGGAAATAAATCCCTCAACTCTGGTCGAACTGAGTCAACACAGTCCTAAAGCGATCGTCACCGAAAACGGCGGATGGACATCGCATTCTTTTATCCTCGCCAGGGAAATGAATGTGCCGGCGGTTACCGGTCTGAAGGGCGTGTTGAGAAAAGTCAGCTCTGGAGACGAGATCATTGTCGATGGCTACAACGGGCAGGTGGTTCTGAATCCGGGCCCGGAAAGCCTGGACAAGTACAGGATAAGTGAAAACCAGTTTGTGAAAACCGTCGACGCCGGTTTTGAGACCGCTGAAGGCGACGATGTCACGCTTGACGGGGTGGAAGTGAATATCCATGCAAACCTTGATTATCCGGGTGGCTACGAGCATGCTCGGCGGTTTGGCGCGAAAGGTGTCGGTCTCTATCGATCAGAATTCCTGTTCAATCAGAATAAGGGGTTTCCAAGCGAAGAACTGCAGATCGCCAGCTATAAGAAGGTCGCCGATCTCGTCGGCGAAGAGGGCGTCGCGATCCGGACTTTTGACCTAAGTGTCGGCGAACTCTCGAGTCAGGCTCGTATTTCCGAAAAGAATCCAGCCTTAGGACTGAAGGCTATACGCCTGAGCCTTTCCTCCGAGAAACAATTTCGTCGTCAACTTCGGGCGCTCCTGATCGCCTCCTATCAAAGGCGGGTTGAAATCGTGCTTCCAATGATCTCAGGCGTTGCCGAAATTCGTGCAGCAAAGGAGATCATCCGTGAGGAAAGAAAGTCACTGACAAAAGATTCAATAGAAACGGGCAATCCGGGTATTGGTGCCATGATCGAGGTCCCATCGGCTGTATTTGTGATCGATGAGATCCTCAAAGAGGTTGATTTCGTGAGTTTGGGAACAAATGACCTCGTTCAGTATCTCCTGGCGGTTGATCGGGACAATGAAAGCGTAGCTGAATCATTTCAGACTTTACATCCGGCGGTTCTCAGGAGCGTTAAGCTTGTGCTGGATTCGGCCAGGGGCGCGGGCAAACCTGCAATCGTTTGTGGTGAAATGGCTGGATCACCGCTGTATTCAGCGATTTTGATCGGAATGGGGGCTACCGAATTGAGCATGAACCCAAACTCTATTCCGCGCGTTAGAAGGGTTGTGCAGGGAATTGCCCAGGAAGAAGCTGCAAAAACGACCGATGATTTGCTGAAACTCGCGACGGCCGGCGAGGTCGAACAATTAGTCAGGGCCAGATTTTCGGAAAACTGGGCGCATCTTTTTAATTATGAAGTGCTTCCCGATAAAAACTCATAATTAACAGAAAATTGGGTGCTATTAGCATTGTAGTTAATAGGAAGCGGAGGCCGGTGAAAAACTGCCAGATTTTATTTCCCGATTTAAATGTCCCGTATGTTAAACTAATAGATGAAGTTATCGCTTCAAGCAATACTTGAATATAATAACGGTATGTGTTGGTAGTAGGATGGTTAGACGACATAGCCGAATTACGATGAGTCTACTTGTAAAGTTAAAACTGGGTATTTTGATCTGCATTTTGGCATTGTTCGCGCAAAGCTTTGCGCAGGAAAAGCCTGAAGTTATCAAAAAGGTCAATTTTGGATATTCCAAGAATCCTCCGGCACGAACTCAAAAGAATCCGAAGGAAAAAAAGAGCGGTTCAGAGAAGAAATCAAAGAAGACTGAGAAGAATTCGAAACAAGTTGCAAAAAGTAAGACAAGCAAAGAACCCGGGAAAAACGGCAAGCTGGAATCCGGCGAGACGCCCGGGTCAACTGTAGTCGGAAAAAGCGGGAATGGAAAGGCGAAGATCGAACCGGCAACTACTGATGCTGCGCTGATCAGTGCCGAGGAAACGGGCGAAATGGCAACAATCGCTAAGAAAACCCGTGAGATAGCCAAGAAAGCGAGTAATGATTCGCTTCCGCTGACCGAAGTTTATAAAGTTGGCATTGATGACGTTCTCTTTATAAGTTTGCAGAATAAGGGGTCGGGTACATCCCGTTATTACACCGTTTTGAATGACGGAACCATCGATTACCCCTTGGCCGGAGAACTTGTATCTGTAGTCGGCTTGACGACTGATGAGATCGAGGACCTTCTTCGCAGCAAGGTCAAACTCTACGAAAATCCGGAAATTACGGTCAAGGTAAGGGAATATGCGAGCCACAAGATAATGGTACTGGGTTTGGTTGAAAAATCGGGCGAAAAGTATCTGCGTCGCGAGGCAATGCCTCTATATGTTATACGCGCAGAGGCTATTGTTAAGCCGGATGCTACACAGGTAGTGCTTCGAAAAACCGGGGCGGAAGAAGCGACGTATGAACTGGACGACAGCAAGACAGGCGAGATTTTGATCCAAACCGGCGATATCGTTGAGTTTATAAAAGGTCAGGCTGCCAACAGTGCGATCAAGGTAACAGGATTCTATTATATTGGAGAGATGGTGAGGAAGTTTGGTCGAAAAGACTTCTATGAGGGCCTGACATTGACGCAGGCGATATTGGAATCCGGCGGGCTTCGCAACTCAAGAACAAAAAAGGTCATAATTCGGCGAAAGAACGAGAAGGGCCTGCTAGAATCAGAGACCTATAAACTGCGCGAAATAAAAAATGGAAAGATACCCGATCCGCTGTTAATGGTCGGGGACACGATCGAATCCGCAAATTGATCAGATAACAAGACACTCTGTTTTTCATTAAAAAGTAAGCATAAACCATTGTTTTTATTGTTGAACAATTTTTGTTAGAATGTGTCTGCCTTGCAGATTTAGTAAATCGGGTGATCGCTTTTAAGTAAGAGGAAAGTCCGAACACCGTAGAACAGCGAGCCGGATAATTTCCGGGCATCTGGATTCAGTTGACGACAAGTGCAACAGAAAGTAAACCAGCCCGATAAGGGTGATGGGTGAAATGATGAGGTAAGAGCTCATCAGCGTTTTTGGAGACAAAGGCGGCTAGGCAAACTCCTCGTGGTGCAAGACCAAATAGGGAAACGTATTTCTTGAGTTGTTCGCTCAAAGCTTGTGTAAAAGCAAGCGGCGTTTTCGGGTAGGTCGCTCGAGCTATTCGGCAACGGATAGCCTAGATGAATGATTGCCGTTGCGCCTTTTTTGGCGCGATACAAAATTCGGCTTATAGATTTACTAGAATGCGAGGCCTATTTAGCGTTTATTAAAAAGAGAAAAGGAGCTTTTATTTATATATGGCGAATCGAAAAGGTGTTTTCATTGGAGCTTATGTTCCAAACGAATTGAAGGAATCTCTTAAACGACGTGCGGCGACCGAGCATCGTACGCTGTCGCAAGAGATCACACGGATCTTAGTTGAAGCGGTGCACGGTAAAGGCCTGCCCTCGGGAAGTGTAAATCGTCGGGCTGCTGAAACGACCCCGAGACGAAGAGCTACCGATCCGCTGCCGCGGCGGCGTTCGGAAGATTTGCCGTATATTGCTCCGGAAGACGTGAAGAAATAGTTTAATAAACACGAACAATCTGTTGGGCGCTGCTGTAGAATTCACGGCAGCGCCCATCGCTTATGGATTAGCATTTTGGTAAAATTTCCCTAGATGGACAGAAAATTCTTTTGGATTTCAATTATAGGGATCATGATTAGCTTCGCCGGTGGGTTTTTGATTGCGAATGCGATCAACCGAAGTAAGATCGATGCCCTCACGGCTGAGAACGGCCGTTTAAGTAAAAATAACGAACAGCTTTCCGAGGGGAGGGCAAATCCCCAACTGTCCAAAGAGCTAATAGAGGAAAAACTAGCTGAGGCGGAGAGCAATAAAGGAAATTTTACGTTCCAGAGAGATCTCGGCATGGCGCTTTACCGGTATTCAACAATGACACGCGAGACCGGATTGCTCTCTGATGTAAGAGATCTTCTGAAACGTGCGAACAAGCTTAACCCGGCCGATTACGACGTGTTGGTGTCATTGGGAAATGTGGATTTTGATATTGGGCGCATTGAAAGCAGCGAGGAATCGCTTGAAAATGCACGGAAGTCTTATACAGAAGCGCTTGAAAAGAATTCTCAGGACATAAATGTCAGAACCGACCTGGGTTGGACGTATTTTTTTGGGAAACCGCCGGAATTTGAAAAGGCAATCAGGGAATTTCGGAAGTCGCTCGAGATAAATCCGAAACACGAAAAAACACTGCAGCTGATCTCAGAAGCGCTCCTCCAGCAAGGCAGTCCTGACGAAGCAAGCAAATACCTGAAAACGCTAAAGGAAATTAACCCGCAGAATTCGGAATTGTCCAAACTGGAAAAGCAATTGGAAACGAAAACGAAATGAGTGAATGGATCGTAGTTATTCTCGTGATTTTAGCTTTGATCGGGCTGGTTATCTATAAGTACCGACGTCAGCTTCAAACCGGCTGGGTAATGTGGCAGACATTTCGCAGGCTAAAACAGCAGATGAAACCAAAACAGAAATCTGTAGAAACTAAGTCCAGGTCAACAGACACCCAACTCGTGCGCTGTCCGAAGTGCAACAAATGGACACCTCAGGAAGATTCGGTAAAACTCAAATCAAATTATTTCTGCTCACATGCATGTATGGAGGAATCACTTAGCTTTAACAAGTAGTTTCTACTTTGGTATAAAAGTTTCCAGATACCACGCCACCAATTGTTCCCCAAAGAGTATTGAAACGATCGATCCGATTCCCAGGAAGATCCCAAAGGGAATTTGCGCCTGAAAATTCTTATCCTTATTCACGACAATTGCAGCTACTCCGGCGACCGCACCTGTAAACGCCCCAATGAAGATTGTCAAAAGAGTTAAACGCCATCCCAGCAATGCTCCGACGCCAAACATCATTTTGACGTCGCCAAGCCCCATTGCATCAACGCCTCGCAGACGCTTCCAGATCTCGCCAACAAGCCAAAGCGAGCCACCGCCAACAAGGGCGCCAAATGCGGCTCCTGCGAGCGATACAAGCCATATAGGCTGGGAATGGAGCAGCGTCATCGGATAAAAACTCAGGTCAGAGAAGAAGATCGCGTTTCCAAAAATCAAGGGGAACGAGATTCGTATAAGCAATGCGAAAACGAGCATTGGGTAAGTGATCACGTTTGGCAGGATCATGTGTTCGGAATCGATAAAAATAAGCGACACCATTGTTGCTACAAAGACGAATACGACCGGCAAAAAAGCCGTCAGTCCGATCTGCCAGAAGGTTAGTACAAAAAGCGAGCCGGTAAGAAATTCAACGGCCGGATACCTTACCGATATCGGATCATTACAATTTCGGCATTTTCCGCCCAAGATCAACCAACTTAAAATAGGAATGTTGTCATATGCTTTGATCTTTTTCTCACACTTCGGGCATTTCGAATTTGGAAAAACGATCGACTGCTCATGCGGAATCCGGTGAATTACAACGTTTAAGAAGCTCCCGATCACAGAACCGAGAAAAAAGACGAAAATATAGGCTACCCAAACCGGTAAACCAGTGACGTCTTGAAAAGAATTTACTAAAAGTATCATTGAAGATGCCTCGAAATGGGGTCGTAAAGCAGATTTGATGAAGGGTTAAACGCTGGCGTGAGAATTACGCCACTACCTATAATAGCCTTTTCTCAGGCTAAGTGGAAGGAAAAATTCAATGCAAACATTTCGCTAGATGAAGCTCCTAGGATCGGGCGAAATGACGATTTGCAGGTTTGCGCCGCTTTTTGATTTATTGGATTCACTAGATGTATATTGTACTCCAATCACTACATTTATGAGGTTGATGCGATATATGATTCGGTTGAAGCGAAACGGCTGATCAGAACGTATCTATTGGAGGAGCACGTGACCGTCTATCTTAAGAGACTTTGTGAATCAACTTTCTATCTGCCGTTTATTGTACTTTTCTCGGTGGCTTTCGGCTTCCCGGTCGCAGCACAGGTGGAAAAGCCGAAAGACGAAAAAAAGGGCTTGCCATTGAAAACGGAGCGCAAGGTTGAATTTACTACCAACGAAGGGACCTGGCTGTCGCTGGACATTTCACCCGACGGCAAAACAATCATTTTCGACCTTCTTGGTGAACTTTATCGATTGCCGGTTTCAGGCGGAACCGCAAAACCATTCATGACCGGATTGGCGTTTGATTCCCAGCCCAGGTTTTCTCCGGATGGGAAGATGATCGCTTTTGTCAGCGACCGAAGCGGTTCGAATAATCTTTGGATATCAAATGCCGACGGTTCAATCGCCAAACAACTTTCGAAAGAAGATCAGGCGGAATTTGCGTCGCCAATCTGGACGCCGGATGGCGATTATGTAATCGTCTCAAAAGCCTCTCAATCATCAGTTGGCGCATATGATCTCTGGATCTATCACCGGCTGGGCGGAGCCGGCTTGAGAATAAGCAAGGGAAAACCGCCCGCGTCGGCCCCGGGGGCTCCTCCAAGGCCCGGACCGAATTCTTATGGGGCGATCCCGACGAAAGACGGCAAATATATCTATTACGCGCGGCAATCAACCGGAAATCGTTCGGGTTTAAGTATCCGGAATTGCCAGATCGTTCGCCGGAATCGTATTACCGGCGAAGAGGATATGATCACCTTCGCGCGCGGAAACGCATTTCGTCCGCTTGTTTCCAATAATGGGAACACTCTGATTTTTGGAACGCGCTACGAAGGAAAAACGGGTTTAAAAATTCGCGATCTCAATTCCGGAGAGGAGCGCTGGCTAAAATACCCGATCCAGAGAGACGAGCAGGAGTCGCGCGCGACCCGGGATCTTCTACCTGGTTATGTATTCACTCCCGACCAAAAGCACATCATTATTTCCTACGGCGGGAAAATTCACCGCGTTGCAGTAGCGGATGGGAGATCAACCCAAATTCCGTTCAGCGCGAAGGTTTCTTTGGACGTCGGGCCTTCGCTCTACGTGCCGCGAAAGCTCGATCGGGGGGCAGTAAAAGCCCGTTTGATCCAGGAACCGGAAGTTTCGCCGAATGGAAAGAGCATTGTTTTCTCGGCTTTGACGGCGGTTTATGCCATGGATCTGGGGACGCGAAGACCGCGGCGACTTACCAAAACAAGCGATCCCCGGGAGTTCCAACCTTCATGGTCTCCCGATGGTAATTGGATCGCATTTGTTTCATGGTCGACCGGTGGCGGCCATATTTGGAAGATGCGCTCAAACGGATCGGGAATTCCTCAAAAACTTACTCAAACGCCGGCATTCTATAAGGAGCCGGTTTGGACGCCGGATGGAAAACAGATCATTGCCTTACAAACGTCGCGTCTGACGAGGGTCAATCATCCATCTGATTTTCTTGCTCCGCAGCCCGGACTCGATATTGTAAAACTGCCTGCGAACGGGGGAAAGTCCGAAATCATAGTTCCTTCGCGCGGGCTCGGAAAACCGCACTTCAGCACCGAAAAGGACCGTATCTATGTTTACGGAAACCAGGGTTTGATCTCCTTTAGGTTTGACGGAACAGACCGGCGAACACACTTTAAGGTCGAGGGAAAACGTCGCCGCTCCCGCCCGAGCCCTGCACGCGACGTCCGTATAAGCCCTGACGGAAAGCATGGTCTCGCTCTGGTGAGCGGACAGATCTACTACTTTGCGGTTCCCAGGGCCGGTGGAAATACTCCAACAATAAATGTCGGCAAATCTCCCGTTCCGATAAAAAAGTTATCGAATATAGGCGCCGATTCATTTGGGTGGTCGCGCGATAGTAAAACTGTCTATTGGACCGTCGGTTCGAGCTTTTATCGTCAAAGGGCCTCGACGATCTCATTCGAGCCCCCCAAGAAACAGGATGATAAGAAAGAACCAAATGGGTCCAAAAAGAAGATTGAAGAAGAGGAGAGATCGCCAGCGGAGGAGATCAACATCGCGGTTCAGCGGCAGCGTTTTACACCAAGAGGAACCGCAGTTTTGCGTGGTGGTCGGGCGATAACGATGCGCGGAAAGGAGATCATCGAAGATTCGGACATTGTGATCGTCAACGATCGGATCTCGGCGATCGGAAGGCGGGGAAGTGTTTCGATCCCTTCGAACGCGAGGGTATTTGATATAAACGGCAAAACCGTGATTCCGGGGCTGATCGATATCCACGCCCACTGGGAAGTTCGCCACTCGGTTTTGGATACGGAAGACTACACATTTTGGGGGAACCTTGCGTACGGCGTAACGACCGGCCGCGATCCGCAAACGAATTCGAATGATACCTTTGCTTATCAAGATCTGGTCGAAACGGGCGAAATGATCGGTCCACGAATTTTCTCGACGGGACCGGGGCTTTTCTCAGATCAGGACTTCAAGACCTATAAACAAGCAAAAGATACGGTCGCACGTTATCAGAAACATTACCGGACAAATACCTTAAAATCATACCTTGTCGGCAACCGGAAACAGCGTCAATGGGTGGTTCGGGCCTCAAAAGAACTCGGAATCATCCCGACAACCGAAGGGGGAAGCAACCTGAAACTCAACCTGACCCATGCGATCGACGGCTTTGCCGGAAATGAACACGCACTGCCGGTGGTGCCGATCTACGACGACGTTATTCAGCTGTATGCCAAAAGCGGAATCACTTACACGCCGACATTGGTCGTAACCTATGGCGGTCCGCAGGCAAAGTACTATTTCTTCGAGAAAGGAGATATCTACAGCGATAAAAAACTCCAAAGATTTAATCCTCAGGCCGTTCTCGATGAAAAAATGTCGAGGATACCCTGGTTTCGGGACAGCGAACACATATTTCCCCAAATAGCCAAAGGCGCGGCTGATATTCTCGCTGCCGGCGGAAGAGTTGGGATCGGTGGACACGGAGAGCTTCAGGGGCTGCAATGTCACTGGGAAATGTGGGGCTTTGCGATGGGCGGAATGAAAAATCATGATGTGCTCAGAACGGCCACGATCATGGGCGCGGAAGCGATCGGATTTGGCCAGGAATTGGGGAGTCTGGAAAAAGGCAAAATGGCCGATCTGATCGTACTGGATAAGAACCCGCTCGACGATATCAGGAATACAAATACTATTCGTTTCGTAATGAAAAACGGCGAAATGTTTGAAGGGGATACGTTGAACCAGGTTTATCCACAGTCGAAAAGGCTGCCGACTCCATGGTGGTGGAAAGGAAAGCCTTATTAAATAGAAAAAGTGAAATCTATCGGTGGACTGTAGCCGCAATTGAAACAGCGGAATGGAATTGTTTTAGTATTAACGTAGTTGGAATGGTACCCGCCGTTACCTAAACAGTCCGTTCTGAGATAAACTCGGATTTGAATCCGTCAAGACAAACGAAAAGTTTTCCGAGGCGTCGAATATACTAATGAATCTTGAGATCGCTTTCCTGCTGATCATTATAATCGGAATGGTGGTGCTCTTTCTTACCGAGAAGCTGCCGATCGATCTGACCGCCTTTCTTGGCCTCGTGATCCTTGTTATAACGGGCTATGTCTCAGCAAATCAGGCTTTTACAGGGTTTGCCTCTTCTGCAGTAATTACAATGCTCTCGATATTTATCGTCAGCGGAGCTTTAATGAATGCAGGTGTTGCGGATTTTGTCGCCCTTTGGATTCACAAATGGGTCGGGGGACGCGAGGTCCCGCTGATGATTACGATCATGCTTACCGCCGGAATACTCTCGGCATTCATGAATAATATCGCGGCAACGGCCGTCTTAATGCCTGCCGTTGCCAGCCTCTGTCGGCGGGCCGGGATGAAACCTTCCAAGATCTTCATGCCGCTTTCGTTTGGCGCGATTCTTGGCGGAACAACGACACTGGTCGGGACACCGCCAAACATTCTCGCCGGATCCATGCTTGAAGCCCGCGGCCTAAAACCGTTCGAACTATTTGATTTTACCGCGTTGGGTGCCGTTTTATTGGCCCTTGGCGTTGTCTATATGCTCACCATCGGACGTAAGCTGCTGCCCGATCAGAAGCTCAACGAAGATGAGGGAGGGCGTGAACTCGCCGCTTTATACAAGATGGACGAGTCGTTGTTTACGATTCGAATTCCAGCCGGATCTCCGATCGAAGGAAAGTCTCTGTCTGAGACCGAGATCGGAAACGCCCTGGAAATTCAGGTTCTGGCTATTGAGCGTAAAGGCGAACAGATGCTTGCCCCACCGGCTGAAACCAAGCTCAAGGTTGGCGATGAGTTGTTGGTTGGTGGCAACAAAGAACGGCTTTCCGATCTTCTCCAGGTTCAGGGTGTCGATTTTGATCACACGACTGTCGAACATCTTAATCTCGGTCAACACGGTATCAGCGGCGTAAGAATTGTGGTCGGGCCGTCGTCCGGCCTGATCGACACCACGCTCCAGAAATATGGCTTCCGGGAGAAATTTGGCGTCTCGATCATGGCAATAAACCGCGGCCGGGATTGGCATACACATACGGTTGGGGCAAGAACACTAGTAGAAGGAGATGTTCTTCTGGGAATGGGGCCAAACGACGAGATCGCAGAGCTTGTCGATCATCCCGATCTGGACGAGGTTGAGATAACCGGGCTTGAGGAGCTGAGCGAAATACGAGATGAACCGCTTCTCGTTTTGAGCCTGCCGGATGATTCACATCTCGTTGGTCAAACGATCGAGGATAGCCGGATGTCCGAACTCGTAAGTGTAATGATCCTTGGGATCCGGCGTGACGGGAAACTAAGATGGTCGGTTCTGCCGGATGAAGTTTTGCGCCCACATGACCAACTGTTTGTAAGCGGCGAAATGTCAAAGCTAAAATCGCTTTTGAAAATTGGGGATGTTGAGTTGTCGTC
>JABDJV010000332.1 GCA_013003295.1 Pyrinomonadaceae bacterium
GAGCTATACGCCGATTGGTCGAGTACTCCGCTATATGAAGAGGACGAAGAGAATTCCGAAATAGTGCTCGCTGCATTTAAGTTTCAGGACTATATTTCCGAAGCGAAAAAAGTTAAGAAATTTGACGAACTGATCAAGAACGGTTTCTTCAAACGGATCAAGAGCTTTAAAAAGAAGCAGCAGGAAAACTTCTTCGCGCCGCTGTTGGTTGCCGCGGCAATTGAAAGCAATGTCGCCATCGGAAACAGATACATTGAGTTGATCGCCGAAGAAAGGAAAGATCAGGATCTGACACGACTCGAGGACAAATACGGTGAAATGCATGATCAGTCGATCTCCGACGCAACAAGTAAGACCCTCGAACTGGCGGAGCTTCTTCACGACAAGAAAGACACCGGAGTTGTGGAGGTGCTTGGCAGCGCTGGATTTCTCGGCAAACTATTTTCCAACAAGAAGGTCCTTATCCCAATTATTGGTTTGATTTTGCTTGGATTTCTTTCGATTGTAGCCTGGGGCATTTTTTCGGGCGGCGATGACGCCAAGTCGGACACCAAAACTGTCGATTCAGTTGGCGAAAAATTCGATCTTGAGAACTCGTCATTCAATCATTATTTGAAATCGGCGTATATCCGTGAGGACACTCTTTTTGCAACTGCGAAACCGAGTTGGAACGAGCTGAACTACGATGAAAAGGAGTCGGCGCTTAGAAAAATGCATTTGGCAGGATCTGACCGGGGCTATTCCAAAGTCCAGTTGATGAACGGAGAAAATGCTTCTATCGGATTTGCAAACAATAGCGGCGTAAACGTTCTGGAATAAACCGGGGCACCACAGTTTAAAGTTGTATCGGAGTGTTGTAGAATCTCTTTTTTGATTCAATGTATTCCGGTACAACTTTGCATTTTAAATAGAAAAACTCTGAGATTCAGAGACTTATTCAGGAGAATAAATGAACGCCAAACATGTTTTGAACTACGCTGCAGACCAGGGTGCACGGTTTGTTTCTGTACGTTTTACCGATCTGGTTGGGGCCTGGCACCACCTAACATATCCAATTGAAGAACTCGATGAGGACACATTCGAGGAGGGTTTTGGTTTTGACGGCTCCTCGCTTCGTGGTTGGGCGGCTATAAACGAATCGGATATGCTGCTCATCCCCGACCCACAGCGTTGTTGGGTTGATCCGTTTCAAGAAGAGACGACGATCTGCCTTATCGCAAATGTAGCTGAACCGATAACAAAAGAAGGTTATGCCCTTGATCCGCGTTCCGTTGCAGCGCGGGCCGAGAGCTATTTAAAGTTTACCGGAATCGCCGACAGCGTTTTTGTTGGCCCCGAAGCTGAATTTTTTGTTTTTGACGAGGTTTCGTTTCACAACGAGCAGTATTCTGCCGGGTTTGATGTAAATTCAGAAGAAGGGCATTGGAATTCAAGCCGTATTGGCGGCGAAGCGAATCCGAATCTTGGATATCATATTCGTCCGAAAGGGGGATACGTCCCGGTTGCCCCGCTCGATTCTTTGATCGATCTTAGAAATACCATGACGATGATCATGGCTGAGGTTGGAATCCACGTTGAATGCCATCATCATGAGGTCGCCACTGCCGGACAATGCGAGATCGATTTCCGCTTCGCCAACCTTCTGCATACGGCCGATAATCTGATGCTTTTTAAGCATATTGTTAAGAATACGGCTGCTGCCCACGGAAAATCGGCAACCTTTATGCCAAAACCGCTTTATGGTGATAATGGTTCGGGAATGCACTGTCACCAATCCCTGTGGAAAGATGATTCACCGCTTTTTGCCGGCGACGAATACGCGGGGCTTTCTGAAATGGCGAAGTTCTACATCGGCGGATTGCTTAAACATGCTCCGTCCCTGATCGCTTTTGCAGCGCCTACTACCAATAGCTATAAACGGCTGGTGCCGGGATTTGAAGCGCCGGTTAATTTGGCATATTCGGCCCGAAATCGTTCTGCTGCAGTCCGAATTCCGATGCTTTCATCGAGTCCGAAAACGAAACGTGTAGAGTTTCGTCCGCCGGATCCGAGTTGTAACCCGTACCTGACTTTTGCAGCATTGCTTATGGCCGGTCTCGACGGTATTCAGAATCGGATCGATCCGGGTGAGCCGCTTGACAAAGATATCTATGACCTCTCACCGGAAGAGCTTCAAGACGTTCCGTCGCTTCCGGGTTCGCTTGAGGAGGCGCTGGACGCGCTTGAAAACGACCATGAGTATCTGCTCAAGGGCGATGTATTTACATCTGACCTCGTGGAGCGTTGGATCTCTTATAAACGAGAAAATGAGGTGAATCCACTTCGTCTTCGACCTCATCCGCTTGAGTTTTCGATGTATTACGACATCTAAAAAGGTGAATCCACTTATTAGCTATCAAGCAGCCGAGGTAAAAGCCGGCTGCTGATTTATTTTAAACTACATACGAGTCTCAAAGGCCTTTAAGTGAGTAAGACGCGGAAATCTATTTTAAGAGAATCGAATTATTGTACAATCGATAAATATTGTAAATTAGTTGGCTTGTTTTCATTTAAGCGGTCGGATTTCCAACGTGTATGTCCTTAAACATATAACAATTGATTAATGGTCCAACCGATATTGAGATGTCGATTATGTCTTTTTCCGAAAATTCGATTCAAGAAGTCGACAAGTTGCTAACCGAGGCTTTTGTCCTTCACAAAATGGGATATGTGGATTCGGCGCTTAAGAAGTGCTTGAAGAGTATCGATCAGGAGAAAGACAACGAGGAAATAGTTCTCCTCGCCTCCGAATTGTTGGCTGAGAGGAACGATCCCGGGGCCGCATACGAGCTTTTATCTTCGAGCCGCCGGCGCTTCCCGGATTGCGTTGAGATCGACGCGATGCTTGGAAAAGTTTGTATTCAGCTGGGAAGAATTTCCGAGGCACTGATGCTCTTCTCCACAGTTCTCGATAAGGTTCCAAATCACAATCAGTCCGTTGTTAGCATGGCCGGTATTTTACTGGGCCAAAGCGACTTCGATTCGGCCTGCGAGACATTGGATAAATG
>JABDJV010000334.1 GCA_013003295.1 Pyrinomonadaceae bacterium
TCTTTTATGGTTTCTTCAAGTGGAGTGTATTCATATCCAGCGGCGTTCGCTTTTTCCATACTGATTTGCATAAATCCTTTGTCTTCTGACAAGGGTGCCCACAATGGTAAATCATCAAAAGATCTTACTTTGTTTTTTCTCAGAAATTCTTCACTGGCCCAATGGAGTTTTGACTTTGATCTCAGATGCTTTTTCGAGAGTTTTAAAAACTCATCCCAACGAAGGGTTTCTTTCCTCGGGCCCGTCGAGTTGTAAACTCCGGTTATTTTATTTTCGATGGTCTTTACGGCAAATCTTCCGACATCTTTGACGTTTATAAACTGAAGGGGGTCTTTTCCGGAACCGGGAGCCAGAATATCCTGATTCTTTTTCAAACGCACCAGCCAATATAAAAGGTCCAATGCCGGATCTCTCCAACCCTTTATTGGACCGGCCCGCAAGATCGAGTGAGCCTTGGGAAACCGCTCGGAAATAAGCTTTTCGGAAGCCACCTTTTCTTCAGGATAATTCCACTTGGTTTTATCAGAACCAAGTTTTACGACGTCCGAACTTTCATTTAATCCAACTTCCTGAAAATTTTGATAAACGGCGATGCTCGAAATAAAGGAATAATGTTTTGTGTGTTGTTGCAATGCCTTTGTTGCGTCGTCAACGAGTTGAGATTTTTGTGCCCAGACATCAATCACGGCATCCCATTTATGGTTTTGAAGCGGTTCGTATGCTTTTTCTCCGTGCTCGCGGTCTCCTTTGATCAGCCGCAAATCGGGAAATAACCCGGGATTCGTGATCCCTCTATTAAACAAGGTGATCTTATGACCGTTTTTTATTCCCGCGTTTACGATCGCCGGACCGACAAAATTGGTCCCGCCCAAAACAAGGATATTTAGTCTTTTCTTTGTGTTTGAAAAGTTGATCGATGGCGACATGCCCAGGAGCAAACCCGATATACCTAGTTTTTTAAGAAAATCTCTTCTGTTTTCATTCATTTTTGTTGTCATTTTGTCTTACCTATGCCTCCTGGCTTAATTCTTTGAAAGGATTCGTACTTCGTAATTAGTTTATCAATCCATGGAACGATGATATTCCTCTGTTTTTCCGTCCCACTTTCATTCCTTACATTTGCTTTTATGAAATTATGAGTTAATTGCATTATTGCTTTATAACCGCCGGGTGAATATACGCAAAAACCCTTCCAAAGGATCTCGTAAATCCATCTCGCTTTTGCCGGCGATACCTGTTTTTTAGGGTTTTCTTTGGGTCGACTTAGAAAAATATTAGAAAAATATTAATAAGAAGATCAATTCTGCGAAAAAATCGGATCTCGTTTTAGATTTTCTACGATTATCTGGATTGAATTCCTAATTACCTGAATTCCGTGAGGAATTCAGGAATCTATAGGTCTGGTAAAACGTTTTCTTGCTAAAAAACAATAGTCAGAAAAACTCTGTCAACAAAAGGGCTGTCGATGATCGGAATCGCTTCGATGCAATATTATTTTTGGATAATCAGTTCTTTTTCCATTTCAGACAAGATCTGTTTGAATTCTTTTGTATCTCTGATCGGGTCAAAATTATAGCTGTGTCTGAGTACGATCAAGACAATATAGTTTGGCTTAATTTTTCGTAGAATATCCAGGGCTTTGTCCTTATTTCCCTGGTACAAATAAGCCAACGCAACGTAATAATCTGTGTAGTCTTTGCCAAACTCGTTTTCCAATCCCTTCAATTCAAGAGCCAACATTGCTTTAGCCTTCTCAAACTGCTTATTTTTTGCATACACGCGGCTTAGCACGACTAAAGCAAATAGGTTTTCCGGTTCCTTCTCTAACACCGCTTCCAATTCTCTTATTGCGCCCTCTAATTCTCCTTTCTGTTCTGAGATCTGTGCCAGGTAAAAGTTAGTTCTAATATCGGGTGGATTTATTTCCAACTCTTTTTTAACAAGAGTCAGGGCATCATCCGGTTTCCGGGCTAACAAGAAAAATCTTACAAGATATAAGCGCACTTCTTTGTCATGCGGATTAGCCAGATAAGCGGTTTTCATACTTGAAATGGCCTGATCCCAGTTTCCGTTAAGGACTTCAAGCCACCCTAACGAGACATTTGCCTCGACGTTATTTGCTTCCAGTGCAATTGCTTTTTCCAACAATTCGCGGCATTTCGAAAAGTTTCCTTCGCTTAACTGGAGTGTTCCTAAAATTGCATAGGCGTCAGCTGAATTGGAATCAAGTTCCAACGCTTTCTCAGCATGTCTATTTGCCTTTGAAAAAACTCCTTTTCTTGACATCGACATACTAAAATCATGCGTTCCCATAAAAACATAGGTTTTTGCCAGCTTTATATATGCCCTTATAAATTGCGGGTCTTTCTCAATTGCCGTTTCAAAATATTCTATTGTTTTGAGTATTTCATCAGGATTCACTAATGATGGCTTGCTGAAATCAAAGATCTTGTTTGAATGAAATAATCCCTTTGAATAAGCCTTGTAGGCATCAATGTTCTTTGTGCTATTCGCGCCAAATTTCTGTTCCGGTGCGAAGTTGATCGAAAATTTCCGGGCGATGCGTTTTGAAAGATCATCTTGTAAAGAAAATATATCGGAAAAACTTGCATCAAATTGTTCTGACCAAAGGGAAGCTTGTTCCTTTATTCCGATACACTGAATATTTACTCTAACCGTTTCGTTGCTTCTTTGAATTGTTCCGACTAATACCGCATCGACTTTCAAATTTCTGCCAATCTCTATGGGATCTAAATTTTCTTCATCTACAAATCTTATTACCGAACTGGTTGGCGAAATCATAATCTGTTTTTGATTGCTTAACTCGGTAATAAGCGAATCGGCAATTCCCAAACCCCATTTTTCTGACTGATCACCTTCAATCTGTTTGAATGGCAAGATCGCAATCGATTGAATTTTTCTTTCCGCTGCGGGCTGATCTTTTGTCAGGTATTGTGTATATATACCTACAAATGCGAGGATCAGGATCAAAAACAGAAATGCTGCAAACAATCCTTTTCTAGAAAAAAGCAAACCATCCGACACTGATCTGTTTTTCTCGCAATTCTCTGAATTGCCATCCGTATTTATAGATCCATTACCGGCCAACTTTTCTGGGGTTGATCCTTCCCCGGCACGATCAGAATCGAAATTTCCTATGGTATTTCTATCTTCACTTTGTTCATCGGCAGCTGATTTGCTGGTTGCTACATCTGCCGCAAATCTATAGCCATATTTTGGAACGGTTTCAATATAAGTCCCATCGCCGCCGTTTTTCTTTAACAGCTTTCGTATTTCGTAAATATGCTGACTTATATTGAAATCTTCTACGTGGGTTTCGTCCCAAAACTTTTCCAAAAGTTCCTTTTTACTGACAGGGTGGCCTTGATTTTTGACGAGAAAAAGCAGTATCTCAAAACGTTTATGAGAAATAGAAATACCCTTATCTTTTTTCAAGAGCAAACGGTCGCGAACACTAAGACGAAATGGGCCAAAATCGTAAAATTTAACTTCGTTAGAATCCATAGTGATTTAATTCCTGAACACGCTTAACGATTGTAATACATTCAGAATCTATCCATCCATATGAACGGGTCCTATCGGCATTAAAAATCTGAGAACAAGGAGGTTAACTCTTCAGTTTCAAGTGGTCTCGGAGCGGATTCGCCGTCGGAGTATATTTCTCTGAAAACGATCAAGGTGAAATTTCGGAGGTCGATATGAGCTTTTTTGGAAGAAAATACAAAGGAAAAAAGCTCTCAAAGTGAGAGCTAAATGAACGAGCCCGTGTATACGGGTGGGCAGCATGTAGCCCCGCCCGAAAGGGCGGGGTACGAAATCAACAGATTCCGGAGCCCGCGTTTGCGGGTGAAAGATTGACTACTGCTGCGCCCCCACGAATACCGAAAGCGCTGCGGATTTCGCCGTCGCCCGCATACACGGGCTCAGATGGGGTTGCACAAATAACCCCATAGTTCCGCCTTTGGCTTTACTGTGGGCTGATCGCTGAAGCCATCGACAATGGCCAAGAAGAGCGGAATCACAGGCGATTCTGCGAAAAGTCGAGTCTGAAAACGACCCATTTTGTTTATAGCGGTTAAGCGGCTAATAGCTGGAACGGCCCAGCGCCAGCCAAACTCTGGCGGACGCCGGGGACATTTTCTATTCAGTTTTGGCCATGTCAAACCGGTCAAGGTTCATTACCTTGGTCCATGCATTCACAAAGTCCTTTACAAACTTCTGCTTCGCGTCGTCTGCCGCATATACTTCCGCCAAAGCACGAAGCTCGGCGTTTGACCCGAAGACCATATCAACCGGCGTTGCCTTCCACCGGAGTTTACCGCTTTTCCGGTCGTGACCTACGTACACGCCTCCGGATGTTGACGACTTCGACCATTTTGTCGACATATCGAGCAGGTTAACGAAGAAGTCGTTGCTCAACACTCCGGGCCGATCGGTAAACACACCATGGTCCGAGCCGCCGGTATTTGCATTGAGCGCTCGCATCCCGCCAACCAGCAAGGTCATCTCGGGAGCGGTCAGGTTCAAAAGACTCGCCTTATCAACCAGCATTTCGGCCGGTGATCTTCGGTTTCCATCACCGAAGTAGTTTCGGAACCCATCCGCAGTCGGCTTGAGCAAAGCAAAAGATGCGACGTCGGTCTGTGCCTGCGATGCATCGTTTCGGCCCGGCACAAACGGAACAACTATTTCCTGCCCGGCCTTCTTCGCGGCTTTTTCAATCGCCGCGGATCCGCCCAGGACGATAATGTCGGCAAGCGATATCTTCTTTCCGCCCGATTGC
>JABDJV010000391.1 GCA_013003295.1 Pyrinomonadaceae bacterium
GAGCTACGGGTGCACAAAACGAATAGCTAGACTACAAACCCGACGATTTGATGTCAAGCTATTGTAACACTAAAAACCCTTTATTTATTTGGCAAAATAGCCGGGGCGGGTGCGGGATATTAATTCCGGATTTTTGACCTCGATCTTGATCTCTCGCCACTTGCCATCACGTTTCTCATTGATCGGCTCATACTCGATCGTGTAAAGCGAGCGGACATCGGCCGCAACCTGTGCGTAGAGCCTGCCCATTTCTTCCAGACGGTTGATCGCATTGAGCGTACCACCCGTGCGTTCGGCAAGTATCTTCAGCCGGGAGCGCGCGACGGAAAACATCTCGATCTGTATCGGCAGCGGATCTGCGAGTTTTGCCGGGTCACCGGTTGGGAGAGCAAGCGGATATACCGTCACACCTTGTGCATCGGCTTTATTCAATATGCGGGTCAGAATAGGATTATTTTCCGGATTTATCGCATCTTTCATTTGGCTGTCATCGAGTTTTGCCAGGATCGTACGATCCTGATTGCGGGTTTCGGTATCCACGCCGTCGGTCAAAACAATGATCGCCTTTCTTCGGTTATTCTCGTTGGAAAGTTTTTCCAGCGACAGATCGAGTGCCTTGTAGAGTTGGGTTTTACCCCTTCCGTTTGCAACGTCGATCGAATGGTAGAGAGTCTTTCGATTCGATGAAAAGTCGTTAAGGACATTCACCTTGTCGTAAAACTCGATTATTGAAACCCGGTCCTCTGGGGCGAGTGCGTCTATAAATCGATGCGCGGAAGTCTTGATTGTCTGCCGAAAACCGAGAGTCGAGCCGCTCATGTCCAGGATCATCACAACCGAGAAAGGCGCTACCGTCGGCTCGAGACGAAGGATTTTTTGTTTTACTCCGTCCTCAAATATTGAAAAATCGCTTTTGTTAAGGTTAGTAATTGGCTGTCCGAATCGATTGACGACACCGACATTTACCCTGACGATCGAGGTGTCGACAGTAATTATGTCGTCATCTTGCGCGAGCACGATGGGGCCGCTTAAAAACAGGAAAGAAAATAGGAATAAAGGTATATAGAATCGCATAGTGAATATTTCTATAATCAGACGCTTCAAACTCAAACGCAGTTGTATCGAGTTTGGTTTCAAAACATCTTAACATTGTGTGAGTTTTAGGCTATAATGTCCTCTAATATTTATAGATAGGGGAAGATCGAAGTTTGTGAGTCAGAATCCTCACCGAAGTTTTGCTTTTCCTAAAGCCTCAGGAAAATCGCACAGGGGAATAACATGTTCTACAAGCCCACTTATTGTAGTAATTGCGGTGACAAAATTGAGCGAATCGAATGGCGGCTGCTTACGAGCAGAAGATTTTGCGAACTTTGCGAGACAGAA
This sequence comes from Pyrinomonadaceae bacterium, assembly GCA_013003295.1. GTDB lineage: Bacteria > Acidobacteriota > Blastocatellia > Pyrinomonadales > Pyrinomonadaceae > Aridibacter. Next base: position 1,384 of record JABDJV010000391.1, read on the forward strand.
TTTAAGTTTGATGACTGGTTTCCGAGAATTGCCGGGATCCTCGCACTATTGATCGGAGTTTGGGGTATCGGGTCTTATTTTTCGAGTTCGGCGGAATCGCTAAGGATTTCGAATCCAAGGGCGCTGGCGGGCTCTGAAATTGAAAGAAAAAACACGAGCAATCCGTTAGCGAGCAAAAGATCTTCGAAATCCGCGGGAGCAAATAAACGGAAGGATATTGGAAAGACCGACGCCAAGGCGCAAAAGAGCGTGCCGCATTCCGAAGATAGAGCACCGGCGATTTCTGAAACCGTTTCCCCGCCTCCGGCGAAGAGAATTGAAACTGAACGTGTTGCAATAGAAGCCTCCGAGCCGGTTTATTTCTGCGGCGCGGCGACAAAGAAAGGAAGACCTTGCTCGAGAAAGGTAAAAGGCAAGAAAAGGTGTTGGCAGCATAAAGGAAGGGATGCGATGCTTCCTCAAGACAAATTGGCAGTTGGTGTTGGTAATTAGGCTTTATCGCCCGCTAAATGCAAAATAGGAGATTCAATTAGACTATAAATGAAACCATTATCCCCTAACTCAGTACTGCAGAATCGCTACCAGATAAATAGCTTGATCGGCAAAGGCGGAATGGGCGAAGTGTATTTGGCCGTGGATCAACGTTTGGGACATTCCGTTGCGCTAAAGCGGACTACGGTTGGCGACGACAAAATGCTGGCCGATGCGTTTGAAAGGGAAGCCCGAACCCTTGCGCAGCTCAGGCACCCGGTTTTGCCGAAGGTGAGCGATCACTTTATTGAGAATGCCGAGCAGTTTCTCGTAATGGAATACATTTCCGGTGAGGATCTGTCAAAGAGGCTTAGGACGACAAAAAAATCGTTTCCGCTGAATTGGGTCCTGTTTTGGGCCGATCAATTGCTCGAGGCATTGAATTATCTTCATAATTTTGAGCCGCCGATCATTCACCGGGATATAAAGCCGCAAAATCTTAAGTTGAGTGAAGACAATCAGATCGTGCTTCTGGATTTTGGATTGTCGAAGAATTCGATCGGAAAAACAAGGGTAACGAGTTCGGGAAGCGTAGTCGGGTATACCCCGCATTATGCCCCGATGGAGCAGATTCGGGGCACCGGGACGAATCCGGTCAGTGACATTTACTCCCTATCGGCGACGCTATACCAGCTTCTCACAAATACGGTCCCGCCTGATGCGTTGACCCGGGCGGACAATATGCTCGCGGGTTCACCCGATCCGACTAAGCCGCTGACAGAATTGAACGAAGAGATCTCCGAAGAGCTTTCAAATATTATTTTGAAGGGGATGGATATTAGCCAGGAGAAACGCTTTCCAACCGCGAGAGACATGCAGAAGGCCCTGCGGAAGGCCTATAACCAACTTCAGGATTCCATGTCCGCCGAGACGGTTGCGTTTAACGTTAACGATGCCGAATTTCCAGCGGACAGCGTTGAAGTAGTTTCCGAACCTCAGAGCATTGCAGATATGCCGACCGAGGTTGGACAACTTCCAACTCCCCTTGTCGTTGACGATGTTCCGCAGCAAGAGGAAGTTGCCGATTTTGCGAATCAAGCAGAGGATGTTTCGCTGGACAAAACAGAAGTGATCGATGCTGCCCAAATGCAGGATCTAACGGAGCAACCAGTTGCTGAGCCTCCCCTGCCCGAGGAAGTTGCCGCCACGCCGGAAGAACCATCCGTGCCGGAAGAGCCGTCTGTACCGGAAGAACCCGCGGTAATGGAAACGGAAATGTATCCCGGCGGTGTTGACGTCGAAGATTCCGGGCCTGACTCATACGGGGCCGAAGTCGTTTCCGACGCTCCGGCCAGCGAGGACTTTTCGGTTGATGATGAAATTGCAGAAGAGGATGCGGAGCCGGGAGCTACGGTTGCGAACATCGAGTATGACGGGGATATTGACGCGGAGTCAGCCGCAATGGAATCCGAGTTTCAAGAGGACTATGATGAGGGAGGCGCGGAAAATTCTGAGTACGGCATGACCCAGTCTGCGGATGAAGAGCCCGCGTCGTACGAAAGTGACCCCGAGCCTTTGGTTGCCGATGTCGATTCGGATCCGGATTCGGCCGGGACAGCGGCTGCTACTGCGGCGGCAGCTTCTTCAAAAAGTTCGGTCGGGAAATATGTAGCGATATTGGGAGGCCTCGGCTTGCTGCTGCTTCTGGTGATAGGTGGCGCGGCGGCAGTCGGATACTACGTTACAAACACCGGCACGATCGATACTACTTCGGCAACGCCCTCCCCGGAACCCTCGATCGAGGCGACACCCGAAGTGACGCCGGACGTGGTTGACGAAAATAGCAATCTGGACACGATGAATTCAAACGTAAATGAGGATTCGAATTCGGACACCACGGAAAGTATTGATGAGAATGCGAACGTAGAGGATACGCCCGATGAAACGGCAACGCCCAAATCGACAACCGAATCCTCGAATCCAAGGCCCCGTGCGACCAGAACGCCGGTAATAGCGAAGCCAAAACCCGAGCCGACAAGGGCGAGACCGAGGCCGACGCGATCAAGACCAAAACCGAGGCCGACGAGAGCGAAGCCGAGACCGAAGCCGACCAGGTCGAAGCCGAAGCCAAAGCCGAAACCGACATTTATTCCGTAGAAGTATGTGTAATGGAGAATTAAGAATGAGTCGAACTAAGTTATTGAAATTTGCAAGTTTTATTTTTCTCGCAGCTATCCTTTTTAGTGTGCCCGTGATAACGAATGCGCAATCTAAGAAAGATCGCAAAGCGGCGCAAAGGCTTGTTCGCGATGCAGACACGCTTTACCGGCAAAGAGATTATTCGGGTGCCATTGAGAAATATGCTGAAGCATTGGTTCTCGTTCCCAAGTATCCATATGCGCACCTGTCCAAAGCATTTTCGCATTTGAGGTTAAACCAAAATGATTTGGCGCTGAACGATTTGACCGCGGCTCTTAACCAGGGACATTCCCCGCTGGAGGTCTATCGGGTCCGTTGGGAAGTTTACTTTGAAAAAGGTGACCTCGAAGCCGCTTTGGCCGATGTCAAAGCTGCTCAGAAGCTGGCTCCTGACGATACGAGTTATCACGTCGCGGAAGGAAGGATTTTGAACAAGCGCGGGAAGTATCTCGAGGCGCTGGAAAAATTTGACCGGGCTATTAATCTGGGAACTAACGACGGAAATGTCTACTACTACAAGGCGAACAGTTACCACAAAACCGGCGATTACGCTCAACAGGAATCGTCCGCCAGGAAGGCGCTGGCTTCCGGGGCAAAATGCGCCGGCGAATGCTGGTTTTTGATCGGTGATCATCTACAGCGTCAGCGGAAATACCAAGACGCCGTCACCGCATATCAAACATCAATCGCCTCAAGCGACGGCATCCGCGATTCTTATTACAATCTTGCTGAAACACACCGGCTGCGAAATGAGTTTTCGAAAGCTGTTAAGATCGCCAGAGCCGGTTCGCAGAGATTTCCCGACGATGCCGGGCTCAAGGTGGCGTTAATCCGCTACTACAGCCTGGACGGCAACAACGGTTTTGCGGTCAAGGTCGGTGAGGAAGCGATCGGTCTTCTCCCGAATAATGCCACCGCTTATAAGAATTTGTGCCGCGCGCTCAGCTATCAGGGGCAGTATTACTATGACCGAAAGGCACAATCGATGGCGGACAAGTCTTTTGATAAAGCTATCCAGCATTGTACCCGCGCGCTAAAGCTGAAACCTGATGACGGCGAAAGCCAATACTATTTGGGGCGGACCTACCAGCTGAAAGGAAATAGCGCTCTGTCTGAGAGTTTTTACAAAAAATCGATCACCGGTCTCCTGGAATTCACAGATAATAATCCAGATGATGCCGACGGATTTCACATACTCGGCAACGCTTACTTTACGACCGTTCAATACAAAAAAGCGATCGATGCGTACGAAAAGTGCCTGAAAATAAGTCCGCGATTTGCAGAAGTGATGTTTAATCTTGGGTACGCATATCATCTCTCAAACAACAGACCAAAGGCGTTGGAGCAGGTCTTGAAACTAGAGAAAATAGATCCTGTAAGAGCCGAAAAATTGAGAAAGGTGATCGACGGAAATTAATCGACGGCACATATCTGTTTGCAACAACCAAGGCCGGCGTTTTTAGTCTCATATGATTCTAAAGATGGCCTTGGTTTTCTAATTTTATGTTCATCAACAAGCCTGACCTATTTAGTTTTCGAAATACTATCTATAGTCATGGTTGGAGCGAGCTTGCTCCATTTTCTATTGACGAGAAGAATTGGCGGCTTAATTATTTGTTTACCGGTGAGGAATTTGCGAAACCGATTCCCGTTAGATTGAGCGAGACGCCGAAGAAGATAAAGGTCGAGTTTTTAGAGACGCCGCCCGCTAGAAAGCACCAAAACACGCTTCGGCGCAAGATCGCGCATGTTTTACGATTCGACGAGGATCTCTCGGGCTTCTATGAAGCGACTCTAAAAGAGAAATCGTTTTCGTGGATGCTGAAAACGAAATCCGGAAGGCTCCTTCGCTCAGCCAGTGTTTTTGAGGACCTGGTAAAGACGATCTGCACAACAAATTGTTCCTGGTCGCTGACAAAAAATATGGTTTCCAATTTGGTCGACAAATTGGGCGACACAACTGCCGATGGAAGAAAGGCATTTCCGACAGCTGCGGCAATGGCCGAAGCAGATGAAAAATTTTACCGGGAAGAGGTTCGGGCAGGATACCGCGCACCCTATTTTGCGGAGCTCGCGAAACGAGTATTATCAGGCGAGATCGATCCGGAGGAATGGCTTACTTCAGATCTTCCGACTTCGGAATTGAAAAAAGAAATGAAAAAGGTGAAGGGCGTCGGCGATTACGCCGCGGAAAATCTTTTAAAACTGGTTGGCCGGTATGATGGTTTGGCTCTAGACTCGTGGCTCCGGTCCGAATTTTACCGAAGGTACAACAAGGAAAAGAAGTGTTCGGACAAAAAGATCGAGAGATTTTATGGCAAATTTGGAAAATGGCAGGGGCTTGCCATTTGGTTTGATATGAGCCGTAAGTGGCTGGATTGATTGAAATTTCGTTGAAATCAAACAGCACCTAAAAGCCAACCTTTTTTCTTTAGACGCAACTCCCAACCCTTTTTTGCATAATAACTTAGAAGAAAATTTATTTTACAAAAAAGCGCAAATTTCTTCGGCTTTTTTTCGGTTTCGAGCGTCTGAATTTATAAGCGGGGAAATTTCCGCCGGTTTTATATATACTTTTATAGACAGTTTAAGGAGAAAATACGATGAAAATGAATTTTGCTAAATTAACGATTGGTTTTTCGGCGATTCTGATGATTTTGATATTGGCAGATACGGGAAGCGCGCAAAAAAGAAAAGCAAGAGGTAAGACCTATACAAAACAGCAAGTGGAAAAAGTGATCAAGCGGGTTGAAACGAGGGCCGATAACTTTGTTGATAATTTCGACGAATCATTAGACAACAGCAATCTGGACGGCACAGAGCGCGAAGACGATTTGATGAAACGGGCGCGGGAGCTTGAGAATGAGACGGATCGGCTCGAGCGCGAATTTGATAAGAGCGACCGCTGGATAGAAAACAGGCCGCAAGTGCGCAGGGTATTGAACATTGCCACCGATATCAACGTAATTGTTAAAAGACGCAGGCTTGGCGGCAAGACCGAGGCCAATTGGGCAAAGCTCCGCTACGAGCTAAACACTCTGGCGAAAATCTACAATCTACCGGTCGTTGGCTCAAGAAAGTACTAGCGGGTAGACCACAATTTGGATCAAACTGGAGGCAGGCTTTAATTCTAAGGCTCTGCCTCTACATTTATACGGATATGGTATAAATTATAGAGGGGCTGAAGCGGAATTGGTGAACATATGATTGACGAAGGGACAATTTTACAGAAGCGGTACCGAATTGGTAAACGAATCGGAGAAGGCGGTATGGGGGCTGTCTATCTGGCTACCGACGAACGTTTTGGCAGCCAGGTTGCGATTAAAGAAACCCTGTTTACCGACGATCATTATAAGAAGGCGTTTAAGCGCGAGGCCAGGCTATTAAATAGCTTGAAACATCCGGCTTTGCCGAAAGTGAGCGATCATTTTATAGAGAACAACGGGCAGTATATCGTCATGGAGTATATTGCCGGAGACGACCTTTTTGAGACTCTCGAGGCGACCAGTAAGCCGTTTCCGATCGCAGACGTCCTGACATGGTCGGAACAGTTGTTGGATGCGCTTGAATACCTCCATGGCCAGGAAAACCCGGTAATTCATCGCGATATTAAGCCGCAAAACCTGAAAATGACGCCGGACGGACAGATAATCCTTCTGGATTTTGGTTTGGCCAAAGGGAATCCAACCGATGCAAATCACCAAACGGCGGCCCAGAGTATATTCGGTTATTCAAGAAACTACGCTTCACTCGAGCAGATTCAGGGGACCGGAACCGATCCGCGAAGCGATATTTATTCATTGGCTGCAACGCTTTACCACCTGGTGACCGGAAAAGCGCCCGCTGACGCGCTGACGCGTGTAATGAACGTACTGAATGAAGAGCCGGACCCGCTTATTCCGGCTGTTCAGCAGCATGAACAGGTTACCGAGAATTTATCAAACGTATTGCAGCAATCTATGTCGCTCAATGCGAATCTTCGCCCGCAAAGCACCACTGAGATGCGCGGAATGCTTAGCGGGAAGATCACGGTTGAATCATTCAAGCAAAAAGAAACCGTTTCGAACAAAGCCGCAAATACCGGGCTGCTTGCCCAGGAAACTCAAATACTTTCCAACAAAACCGACGTACCCGGGATGCCGTCCGAAATAAAGACCGAGATTTTGCCTCAAGGGGCTACCGGGCAGGATTCGGTCCAGACTAAAATGGCCAGTCCGAGAACGGCGGTTTCGATAAAAGAAAACACGGGAGAAGACAAGGCAATCGCTTTCGGAGCAACGTGGAATCCGAGATATGCCGGCGCAACTGTTCTGGCGGCGTTTTTGTTAGTTGGAAGCGTTGTTGGCGGAGCCTATTGGTTGGGTTCCGATATGTTCGGCGGCGAGGCAAGTGTCGATAGTGCGAATGCGCCTGGAAATTCAAACTCGGCAACGACGTCTGAGAATCCGACCGCTGAGATCGTGAATTCCAATGTTGGGGAGACTGATAACGAGATCGAGATGACCGACACGGAAACACCCGAGCCTGCACCCGTTGAAACTCCGGTCGAGCGAATGGGCAAAGAGGTTGAAAAACCGAAGCTTAGCGCGAAAAAGATCGAAAAGGCTCCCGCACGCGGAACATATAAGCAGGAAGACGTCCCGAAAAACCTTGAGTCTACGGCTGGCGATATCCTTTTGGATGACGGGAAAATTGTAACCAAAGAAGCAAAAATAACGAACGGAAAAGTGGAAACGCCCGACGTGCTCGTTGATGGAAACCGGGTAATTCTGAAGAGATCCGGGAATCAGCCAAGAGTCGTTGTACCGCGCACGAAGGCTGAGTTTGACCGTCTGACTCCGGCCCAAAAGAGACGCCTATTAAGGGAGCGCAAAAAGGCCATTGATCGTAGGAAAGCAGAAGAGCGTCGAAAAGCAAGTGAACGTGAGAAAAGAAGATTGCTTGAACGATTAAAACGCCGTCGTCCGCCTCCGCCTCCGCCGAGGGATCCCTGACGCCTGGCTTTAAGCCCGATCAGTATCGGACATTTCCGACGCAATAACACGTTCTAATTCTGCGGTTAGCTCCTCAAGATAGGCCTTGCCGGATTTTGACCGGCTCTTACCCGTTGTCTCAAGAATCGGATGATAAAAAATTTCCACCTTTCCGGGTCGGGGCAGTCTGTGGTCTTGTGACCAGACTCGATTTGCGCCGCGAATGGTGACCGGAAGAATCGGGACTCCCGCATCAACGGCAATTTTGGCCGCACCCGTCTTAAATGGAAGCAGGCGGCCGTCGGAAAATTCGCGCGAGCCTTCGGGGAATACCACCAGCGTGTCGCCATTTCGTAACACCTCGCGTGCCTTTTTCAGGGCTTTTGCAATTCCGACTCTTTCCAGGCTCACTGGAAACGCACCAAAATAGCGGATAAACCTTCCAACCAAAAACCAACTAAAAGCC
>JABDJV010000470.1 GCA_013003295.1 Pyrinomonadaceae bacterium
GCAATGGTCTGCCGTTCATATTGAAGCCCTTCGGCGTCTCGCATGATCCGCGTTGTCGCACTGTAGCTGATACTTCCCGGAAACGAAACATTCTTTACATTAAACACAAGCTCCAGGACGCGATTCTCATCGATGCTCATACTTTGGAGTTCTACTGATACGGTTTCAAGAAGCGTTATCGGCTTACCAATCTTTATCACTTTTCGTTGTTGACCGTTTTTAAGTAAAGAAGAAATTTGCTGGCCGGAAATGCTAACCGCGAAGACTGTAATTAGTAGAAACGATGCGATATACTTAAAGTTTGTAGTCATAAGGGAATTTTAATGAGTCATCGGATTAAAAAAAGTTACAAAAGCAAACTGGCTTCGGAAGACGGTGTATCAGTTTATGATACTTCAAGACCCTTGCGAGTTGCACTCTGCTATCCAAACACGTACAAGATCGGGATGGCGAATCTTGGCATGCATACGATGTATGAGCTGTTTAACAAGATCCCCGAAGTTTCGTGTGAAAGAGTTTTTCTTCCGGACAATTTTGAACTGAAAGAGTACCAAAAGTCAGGCACCCCGCTGCTTTCGCTTGAATCCCAAACACCGGTCAGAGACTTTGATATCGTTGCCTTCTCCATATCGTTTGAGACCGATTACCTGAATATGGCGAAGATGCTCGGGCTTTCGCAAATTCCGGTTTGGTCAAAAGATAGAAATCATTTTCATCCGCTCGTCGTTATGGGTGGTGCCGCTTCATTTCTGAATCCCGAACCGATCGCGGATTTCACCGATATCATCGCGGTCGGTGAGGGCGAGATCCTCGTTTACCAATTGATCGATGAAATACTGAAAGGCGAAACAAAAGAAGATCTCTTATTGAATTTAGCGAAGATCGGACGGGGCTTTTATATCCCGACGCTCTACGACGTGCTCTACAACGACGATCAAACCGTTTTTGATTACGTTCCAAAAGAAGAGGGAGTACCAAAAAGAGTCGGGCGGGCGCTTGCCTCGGTCAATCCGAAAGAAGGCACCCTTCGCCGGGCACTAAAACGCGGCGAAAACGAATTGGCAGAGTTTTTAATGAATCAGGATGTCTTTTGCCCCTCAACATCGGTTTGGGCCCCCGAGGCAGAGATGGGTGACCGGCTTTTGGTCGAGATCTCGCGAGGTTGCTCGCAAGGATGCCGGTTTTGCTGGGCGGGATACAACTATTACCCGCCGCGCGTCGTTCCTGCAAAGGACATTCTAGCGAAGGCAAAAGAATGGCGCTCGAAGACCAATAAGATCGGGTTGGTATCTACAGCTGTTTGTGATCATCCGGAGATCTCTACAATTTTAAGTGAGCTCCGCGCTATGGATTACAGGATCACGGTTTCCTCTCTTCGGCTTGATCAGATTTCCGAGGAATTACTTGATGCACTGGTTGAATCAAAGGATCAGCAAATCGCGGTAGCCCCGGAAACCGGATCGGATAGACTTCGGCGCGTGATCAATAAGAATTTGACCAATGATGAGATCGTAGATATTTGCGGTGCTGTTTTTGACCGCGGAATGCTCACGATAAAGCTCTATATGATGGTCGGGCTGCCGACGGAAACCCAGGAAGATCTCGACGAAATGTTTGTCCTTGTCGAGCGTATCAAGGACAGAATGCTTGAGGCCGGTAAGGAATTCGGTTATGCCGGCAAGATCATTCCGAGTCTGAACGGTTTTGTTCCAAAGCCAAATACTCCTCTTCATTGGGATGCGATCTGTGATGAAAAGGAATTGAAGCGAAAGATCAAATATGTTTGCAAAGGATTGGCAAAGATCCCAAACGTTGATGTTCGATTCATGTCGGCGAGAATCGCACACGAGCAAGCACTGTTTTCGTCGGGCGACAGACGTATATCAAAAGTAATCGAATCGGCAGCGCGAAATAATGGGAATATTAAAACGGCTCTGCGCGAAACCGGCGTTGACGCCAAATTTCACACGAGCCGAGATCGAAGTTATGACGAGTTTCTACCTTGGTCTATTGTAGACTCAGGGCTTGCTTTTGATTTTCTAAAAACCGAGCATGAAAAAGCTCACCAGAGCCTATCCAGCCTTCCTTGTCCGGCGGTGGAAAAGTGCACCACCTGCGGCGTTTGTCCATCGACCTGGCTTGCCGATGCGCCCGAGAGTCTGATTCAGATACAACCGGCAAAAATTCGAGCCGGCATCGCCTAGAAAACCTGCTTAAGTGCCGATAAGGCCGTGCCGCGTCGCCGTGTGATTGAAAACGAAGTCATAGTCGTATATTCCGAACGGCAAGATTGAGACCTTTCTCGTATACCTGATATTTGTTTGGAGCGCGCCCTTTACCTCTTTGATCGTTACTGCCGCATCTTTAGGAATCACCGAGGTTCTCTTTAGTACATCCAATCCCCTTACAAGGGTTCCTTTTGGATCGTTTTTGTCCGGCAGTGTCTCTGCTTTTTTTACCGCGGTCGCCAACTCCTGTTTTAGATTTTCACCCGCGTACCAAACCGGAACAAAGTTCCACGCCGCTCGTCCGATGATCACCAGGATGACAAGCACCAATAGGACCTTTACACCAGCGCCGCCTCGCTGAGAACGATCGCGGATAGTTTTTGATTCTTGATTCATTTCTATTTCGTAGCTCCTTAGCGTGATAGATGTGCCTATCGATGAAGGACATCCTGGAGGGATTCGAAGATGATCGGCTCAGGAATCTCGAGACTCGAAACGATCTTGGGTTTACCAATACCGCCGAGAAGAACCCATTGCAATTCCTCACTCAGCAACTTCTTGTCAGATGAAAAGGAATTGATTATCTCCTGAATTTCGATCGAGCGTGCATCCGGCAACGTCCTTGCTGTTGAAACAACACGCTTTAACAAGTTTAAACTATTTTTATCAAGAATATCAAGTCTTTTTGAGATCTCAGCAGCCGCTAGCATTCCGTATGCAACGGCTTCGCCATGTTTGAAATACCGGTAATTCGTAACTTTTTCAAGTGAATGGCCGACGGTGTGCCCAAAATTAAGTATTTTTCTCGACTTTGCGTCGTTTCTACTGGTATCTTCTTTTTCATCGCCGGATACGATTTCAGCCTTAAAAGCGACTTGCTCAAACACGACCTTTTCCAGACGTCCGACAAATTCTGAATTATTAAATCGGCCGGAAAAGCCATTTACGGGAAAGTCTGACAAGAAACCTTCAATGGAAGTCAGAATTCCGGGTCCGCCTACTGCGCCATGCTTTATCGCCTCGAAAAAACCTGCCAGGAGTTCCCTTTCATCAAGTGTTGCCAGTGTCTTAACATCGATCAAAACGCCTTTTGGCTGATGAAAAGTTCCAACGGTGTTCTTCCCGAATGAAGTGTTTACCGCCGTCTTTCCTCCCACTGAAGCATCGATCATCGAAAGAAATGTAGTCGGAATAGAAAGAAAAGGGACCCCGCGCAAATAGACCGAGGCGGCAAACCCGGCGAGATCACCAACTACTCCACCGCCAAGTGCTAAAACCGCGTCGGTCCGCCTAGTTCCCTTTTCACCAAGAAACTCCAACGCCTGCAGAAAGGATTCGAAATTCTTGTATTCCTCTCCGTCTTCCATGAGAAACTTCGAAGTCTTGAAACCGGCAGCCGTTAGGCTTTGCTCGACGGTCGCCCCATAAAGGTCAAAGACCTTTTTGTTAGAGATGATCGAAACGGATCCATCCTTTTGTGAATGGGAATTTGAAAGCCAGGCACCTGCGGATTCTAGTATTCCGTGCCCGATCTCCACTGTGTACTGATGGGAACCACTATTGACAGCTATCCTGGAAGCGTGTTTTTCCATTGCGCAGAAAAAAGAAAAACCGTAAGTCGAGGTTCGCTTACGGTTTAGAAGAAATTAGTGCGGGTGAAGCAACGTGGAAGTGTGCCGCACCCGCCAATTCATGGTAACTGTCCTCACCCCAGCTACCACTTGAGATGACGGCGTACCGTCTTCTCAGTCGTTAAAATATACATCGTAGGAATACGCTTTGGCAAGCAAAATCAATCTAAATTGCCGCGTTTGAGCAGATCTGAATGAATATCCAGCACGATTTCAGAATATCTTTCTTTTGTCGCATTTCTCATTTGTTTGAAAACATCCTCAAGGTCTGGTGAATTCTCAGCGGCGAAGTTTCGCTGCTCCGCAGATTTCCACTGAGCGTATGCATACCAAATCCCATCGTCACCTTTGTGGAGCCTGGAACCCAAAGAGTCAAAATTATCAAGGAAGTACTTTGTCACTTCCTGCCACGCGGAAACAAAAGACTCCTCGGCCCCATGGATCAGACTCCATCTGTATAAAACAACAAACACTTTACTATCCTATGCTCTCTCTAATTACCTTTGCCAACCCCTGAGCCTGCTCCTCGATCGTCTCCTGATCTTCACCCTCAATCATTACACGGGCAAGGTTTTCAGTGCCGGAATATCGCAGCAGCAGCCGTCCGGTTTCACCAAGTTCGTCATCCAGGTTCTTTGCAGCGATCGCGATGGCCGGAACTTCGTTGAACGGCCGCTTTTCTTTAACTACCACATTTACCAATATTTGCGGGTACTGGTGAAAACCTCTTCTCATCTCTCCTAGCGTACAGTCATTTACCTGCAGCGCCTCGAGCAGATTTAACGCGGTTTGCATTCCGTCGCCAACCAGCGACCGTTGCGGAAAGATTATATGACCGGATTGCTCACCACCGATTGACGCACCAGAATTTAGAAGCTCCTGAAGAACATATTTATCACCAACGGCTGCGCGGATCAATTTTATACTTCGCGTTCTTAATGCCATTTCAAGACCGATGTTGCTCATTACGGTTGCGACGACAGTGTCCCGGTTCAGCTTTCCTTCGCTCTGTAAATGCTGCGCCATAACCCACAGGGTTGCATCTCCGTCTGCGATTTCTCCTTTTTCATCAACAAAAAGCGACCGGTCAGCATCCCCATCAAACGCAACGCCGAAATCTGCACTCTCCTGAACAAGCTTCGCCTGGACGTTCTCGAGATGAAGTGAGCCGCAGTTTTCGTTAATGTTTTTGCCATCAGGTTGGTCATTTATGACCACTACCTCCGCTCCAAGGTTTTTAAATAGATCCGGCGCAAGCCCAGATGCCGCACCGTTTGCGCAATCAACAACAATCTTGAGCCCAGACAGATCAAGACCGGTAAACTCATTGATCAGGTACCTTATATACATTTCCTGATATTCCGGGATCTTTGATTCATCGATCGGCTCTGATTCGTCTTCGGTTTTCTCCACGTTTCCTTCATGGATGTCGTTTTCGATCAAACTTTCAGTTTCCTTGTCAAGCTTTTGCCCGGTTGGAAGAAAGACCTTTAACCCATTATCCTGAAAAGGATTATGCGAAGCGCTGATGACTATTCCCGCATCGAATTCGGCCGCTTTGGTAATGTAGGCCACGCCCGGTGTCGTTATCACGCCTGCCGATTCACAAATCGCTCCTCCTGAGCTCGCCCCGCTCTGAAATGCATGTTCGATCCACGTTCCGGATTCCCTTGTATCCCGACCAACAACAAATCTCGGCGCATGTCCGTTTTTCTCGGTTAAATGCGCAGCTAACGAAGCCCCAATCGCCGATATTGTTGTTTTATCCAGAGGAAAAGTGCCGGCTTCCCCACGTATTCCATCCGTTCCAAAAAGTTTTTTCATAAATTTAAATAGTTCTTAATTAAGCGGGATATTTTAATATTGGATAGTTATTATCAAGGTTTTGGGGCATCGAATCGCCATAAAACATACGACCAATCTATCTTATATCGCACAAACAACCTTGACGACAAACGAAAAATAGCCATAATAAAAATTTGTAGGGTTCATAACCGATAGCAATACTATCTTGACAACCTTTTCCAAATAAAGAGAATCCCTAATAATGCGGGTCTTAATAATTCGCTGATTTTAGAGTTCTTTTTCTTGAATAATTCTATCCTTCAGATACAAACTCGCCCAAAGAATTAAACCTATGAATACAAAAATCTTTGTTGTTTTACTAACCGGTCTGTCTTTGACGGCAAACGTTTTTGCCCAAAGATCGGGCTCTGAGAGTGCGTTTAGACCACGTGTCGTTGGCTCATCGGAAACCGCGAAAGCTGATCCAACACCAACACCAACTCCGAGAAGTGTCGTTGTGATTTCCAGCGCAACACCATTTCCCCGTTCGACAACGAAGCCGACACCAAAGCCAAGTCCGCGTCGTGTGATCACTTCAAATGCTAGACCCCAGCCCAGAGTGGGAACACTAAGGTATAGCGAGATAAAAAGTAAGATAGAGGAAGCAAAGCGGGCAATGCGGACCCGTCCGCTGAAGATTTCGAGCTACGATCCCGTTCAAACCACTTCAATTGTAAGACTCGCGTTCTATGACCGAAACACCCGCAATCTTGATTATGTAGTAATTTCAAAAAAAGATTTTCTTACAAAAGACTCAAACCTGCTGGCGAAGTCGGAAAGTAGAAAGTTTGTTAGAATTCGCACAATTCGCGGGAACGGTGTTAACACACCGGTTATGATTTTCGATTCCTATAACCGGGCTCACGTGCCGCTGCTGGTACAGTATCCGATCGAAAAATTCGGTAGGTTCCGTGAAATGTCGTATTACGTATCAACTCATCCGGGAATTGTTACGGCTGAAACTTCGAATGCCGGGCGTATGTATGTAAGGAACATTCTCGACATTGCCCGTCAGAAGCTTCGGGCCAAGGGAATCTTTATTCAGCCGAAAGTCACCGATATTGCCGAGCGTTTAGCATTGGTTGAGCACGTCGATCACTACCGCTTCCGAACCGAGTATCATCCGCGGATATATAACGATATCTACACGCTCTATGCGCTCAATCAAGGACAAACATACCGCTATTCTGTAAGCCGGGCCGGTGCCGGCGGGATGGTTCAGATGATCCCGGCGACATACCGGATGATTCGTTCGAGATATTACCGTGTTGGGCTAATGCCCGATTTTGTTGCCGGTATGAGGGATCATGTAAATGCCGCCCAGGCAATGCTTCTTTATATGCAAATGACCTGGAACGACATGACTGCGAATAGCACGATCTCAAAGGCTATGTACAATGGAATCGCAACTCAGGAACAACTCATGGCCGCAGGTTACAATTCGAACCCGGCTCGAATACCAAAATATATACGACGAGGCGGTGCGGGCTGGACCAGGTTGATCCCCAGAGAAACAAAAGTCTATTTGAAAATATACAAATCGGTCGAACAGCATGTTCCGTTACGACCGAGATCGAGATAAGTAATTTGATACTTTATTTTTAACGAGGCGGCTTTTTGCCGCCTTTTCTTATGCGGTATGGGCCGGGAATCTGGCGAGTCTATCCTGAACATCCGAAAACACCTTTCCGACCAAATTGGAATTAACAAAAAACGGATCCCTCGTAACCTCTTTTACCGCAAAATCAAGGCCTTTAAATTTTCCCAATTCCTCTCTATTCGCAAAAATTACCTTTGCGATATTCAGTCCCCAGAGATCGCCAAGAAAAATATCGATCTCTATCTCCTTCCCGTCAACCTTATAAAAATAGCGGTTCTTGCGGATCTCCCTTC
>JABDJV010000001.1 GCA_013003295.1 Pyrinomonadaceae bacterium
GCACCGCCCTGCTTCGGGCTCTTGATATTTGATATATCGAAAATTCTTACGCCGCGGAACCGGTCTTTTTCAGCCGCAGGTGCCTGGCCCGGTGTTCCGACCGGAAATGCCTGGGTTCCGCAATCCGTTCGGCCGTTTATCGCTTCAACCGACATAAACATTAAATTCTGATACACAGAAACGTCGCCTTGGCCGCCCGGACAAATCATTGAGGTCAATAGTTTTGCCTTTGTAGGATTTGAGATGTCATAGATATTGACGCCGTAGAAGTTTCCAAGAAAAAGTTTATCGCCTTGAAATGCAAGATCTGAATTGGCGAATGCCAATGGAGCGACTCCATTTATAAACGAAGGAGGAACCTTGGCATTTTCAGGAATTCCAAGTGCCTTAAACGCCTGTTTCAACTTTTCCTTGTCATTTCCAAGTTGGAAAGCCCCGGGCTTTTTAAGCAGTTGGAGATGGTTCATCCCCATCGCGGCATAACCGGCGTCATAGAGACCGGCAGAAAGATGAGAACGCGGGTCTTTTGTGGTCGAACCCGTCATTCCTTCCGGGAGCTTTGCCGGTGGATCGGGGTTTTGTGCGTTTACTGCAAAGGCAACGCTCAAAATAAAGAGAGAGATCAACATATGTTCAGCGATAAATTTTAATCGATTCATAATTCTTTTCTAGGTTCTTACTTGTTTTTTTGGTTCCGTTAGGAACGGCATATTTATAGTCAAAAAGATAGGTAATTAGAATAGCTTCCGTGACTCCCCTCCTTTCGAAGGAGGGGTGGCAGCCGTTTCGGCTGACGGGGTGGTTTTTCGTTTTGAATCAACTCTTGCAGTTATTTACCGGGTAACCACCCCACCCTTCGGGCACCCCTCCTTCGAAAGGAGGGGAATTTAAAAAAATGTACCGTCTAGTATTCGTTTCTAAAACAATTAAAGCTTTTCTTTCAACATCCCTTGCATCAATTTGATCTCAGCACGCTGTGTGCCGTCAACATCTGTTGCAAAAGTAAACATTTCGAGGTCCTGTCCGGCGCCCGGCGATTTAAAAAGATCGTCAACCATCACCAGGGCGCCCTCGTGGTGCTGGATCATTCCGGTCAAAAACAAACGGTCAAACTCTGCTGCCTTTGCCGCCGCCAACGCCTTCATCTGTTTCGGCGTCAGCATCCCGGGCATCATCATTTGATGGGCATTATGATCCGACTTTTCCAGATCGGGCATTTTCATTTTATCTATTTTCATGCTGCCCGTTTTTGGCAACTTCATCTTG
The DNA here is from genome assembly GCA_013003295.1 of Pyrinomonadaceae bacterium. GTDB lineage: Bacteria > Acidobacteriota > Blastocatellia > Pyrinomonadales > Pyrinomonadaceae > Aridibacter. Next base: position 1,267 of record JABDJV010000001.1, read on the forward strand.
CCGGCCTTTGGCATTTCCATCGAGGTCTTCTGCCCCCGCGAAGTCAGCCAGCGCTCCATAAACTTGATTTCCTCGGACTGGGTCTGACTGATACGCGCACCAAATGAAATTAGTTTTTTATTCGTGGTTCGATCCTTCATCAACGCGACCATATCAACTGCCTGTTGATGGTGATGGATCATTCCCTGCATAAACTCGACATCGGCCTTTGTAACCGGCGGCAGTTTCGCGTTTGTCGTAGACGGCAAAACTTTCGTCGCTTTTCCCGGAGCTCCGGGTTGAACGATCACCGATGAATCATCCTGAGCAAAAGCCGAAAGCGACATCAAGAATAAGATCGTGCAATTTGTTAATACTCTTTTCATCAACATTTTTGATTCGAAGATATTAGATTTCGATGGCTTAAAACTAACTTTAAAAGGAATTTAATTGCAATTCTAGCATACGTAATATCTTGGAAAATGAACATACGATCTAGAACAAAATATGGTCATCGAAGATGACAAACAATATAGCGTAGGGTGAAACCCTACGAATGAGTATGGAAATTTTCGCTCGCCAAGGGTGAGCAACATCAATCCCAAAGATAATTTTCGTCGTATTCGATTTCATATTTCTCTAGAAAATCTCGATATTCTGTTTTGAAATCTTTGGTTTTATGATGTTCTTTTTGATTGCTGATGTAATTAATCACATTTTCGGCCTGAGATTGCGAAACCGAAAACGCTCCATATCCATTTTGCCAATAAAACTTTTTGAATTTTGGGTCTTGAGTTTTTATCCAAGTGGAAGAATCGCGTTTGATTTTGCCAACAAGCGAACTAACCGAAATTGTTTTGCCTAGCGAGATCAACAAATGAATGTGATTGGCAGTACCGTTTGCGATGATCAATTTCGAATCGTTATTTTTTACAATTCCCGATATGTAACCGAATAGGTTATCTTCGAGTTCTGGAGGAATCAGGTCGATACGGTCCTTTGTCGAAAAAACGACATGTGTAAGCATTTTAACCAGTGATTGAGGCATGAGGATCTCCTATATTGTTCGTCACCTATGGCGACGGGTGTGGGGTTTGACTGACATTCACAGGGTTTCACCCTGTGCTATATTTTCGGTCGCCTTTGGCGACACATGAATTGTCTCAATGTGGCGACCCATAAATTGCCTGTTATGTCATCGAAGATGACAAACATTATAGCGTAGGGTGAAACCCTGTGAAATTCGAACAAGTTCAATTTGTCGCCAAAGGTGACGAACAAATAGCATTGTTGTTGCTCACCTTCGGCGAGCAAACATTGCCTTATTCATTCGTAGGGTTTCACCCTACGCTATAATTTTTGTCACCTTCGGCGACCTCAATTTGGGGATATAGTGCCAAGCAATAACGTATGTAACTTATTGTTTTAAATAAAACGACTCTTCTCTCGGCCGCAACGGTCGACCTAGCCAAAGCGGTCTTCTCAATCCATTTGGCCCCGGAGCGGGACGGGTCATGGCGAGCCATTCTTCATAAACCTCGAGAGATTTATTTGTATCGACAAAGACATCACCATATTTATCATCTTCATGAGCTCTTTCAACCGAAACCCTTTGATGCCAGCAATGCATGCCTGAGATCGGGTCGGGATGGACGGGAAAGGTTATATTTTGGTGCACGCCGCCGTCCGACCAAAAGATTCTTGAAGTATCGGGATCATCCGTCTTTGATGGTCTGATCCCGTCGGTAACGCTCATTTTCCATTTTCCGTTTTCCATTTCATCAATTGTTACCTGGTTTATCGCCCAACGGTTGGCGGTTGCGTCTTGTTTTCTACGCCAGCGGCCGATGTGGTGTGAGCAGGCGACCACTCCGGGCTTCATCCCTTCGGTTACCCAGGCTTTGTTAATGAAGTAGCCGATATCTGTGTTCACGCGGACGAGGTCATTCGTCTTGATCCCCCAACGCTCCCCGTCTTCGACCGAGATCCAAAGCGGATTGCGGTGCGAGATCTCGGCGAGCCATTTCGCGTTTCCTGAGCGCGAATGGATCAGCGTCGGCAGACGGAAAGTCGGGACGAGAACGATCTCGTTCTTCGATTCGTCGAGGTTTTCCGGGTGTATGTGCGACTTGATATAGACCGGCGTTTTGTATTCTTCCCAGCCCCAGTCTTTTAGAGTTTCCGAGTAGAACTCTTGTTTGCGTGAAGGCGTACCAAAGCCCTGATGTGCAACACCGTCGATCGATACGCCGATATTTTTACCATCTTTGCTGATCGTACCGGTCGTTTCATCGGTTTCAGCGCCTTGCAGGTCTTTTTCAGACAATTCATTTTCGTGAACGTTATAGGTCGAAGATTCTACCTCAAAAGCGCCATACTTCCGCATATATTCTAGCGGTGTCAGGTTCTCTTCAGCAGCTTTTTCGGGCAGGCCCTTCGTGTTTTCAAAGATGAATTGGTAATACTCATCGATCGTTATTTTCTCGCCTTCGCGATAAGGCGAGTGGAAATGTTCACGGATTCCCAGGTCGCCGTCTTTATCGATCCGCCACGAGAGTTCGATCCAAAATTCGTCCTCTTCCCAGACCTCGCCCGGGTTTGATTTATATGTATATTCGACCTCCTGGCCATTTTTGCGCATTGCTTCACGCAGTACGGGCTGGCGGAAACCGATCCATTTAGCGGAATGGGTTTCGTAAGAGATCAGGTCGTGACGTTCGGAAGCATGTCCCATTGGCAAAACGTAATCAGCGAAGTAAGCGGTTTCGTTCCAGGTCGGTGTAAGAGCGATGTGTTGTCCAACGAGGTTTTCGTCTGACAGGGCGTCTATCCATGTGAAACCGTCGGGATATGTCCAGACCGGATTGAAGACACGTGTGAAGTATGTGTCGAGCTTGCCGCGTCCGGTTTTTAGGAAATGAGGAAGGAGTTGGCTCATCTCGTAGTGAGCAAGCGGGTATTCGTTTGGAAAATGAAGCTCGTTCCAAAATTTTTGAGCCGGCGGTTTACTAAAAGGCTTTGGATGAAATTTGTTCCAGGCGGAGGGCATTGTGCCTCCAACTGTTCCGACGCTTCCGGTTAAGACATTCAAAAAGTGCAAACAACGCGAAACCGCCCAGCCGCCTAGGTTTCCTGCACCTGCCGCACGCCAGTTGTGGGTAGCGAAACGGGTTCCTGCCTCGCCGACCTTTTGGGCGACCTCGCGGATCATCTCGGCTTTCACGCCGCTTTCCTTTTCGGCAAATTCGGGCGTGTATTCGGCGTAAAGTTTCTTTAATTCTTCAATGAAATCGTCGAATTCCAGGTCAGAACCGTCGGCAGTTGCCGATGGTTGATCGTTATCATTTTGAGTGGTTTGACTCAAACCGTCCGCTACTGCAGACGGTACTGACTGACGCATCTCGACCAACGATTCACGCCAGTTTACCCAGTTATACATAAATTCGCGGTTATACCAGCCCTTATCTAGAAGGATCTTGGCGATGGCGAGCAGAACCGCGGCTTCTGAACCGGGATATGTCGGCATCCAGTAGTCTGCCATCGAAGCCGTGTTTGAAAGACGCGGGTCCATCACCGCCATTTTCGCCCCGTTCATCAAGCCTTCCATGATTCGTTGTGCATGGGGGTTAAAATAGTGGCCCGCTTCAAGGTGGGCGGAGATGAGCAGCATAAATTTTGCGTTGGCGTGGTCTGGCGAAGGCCGGTCAGCACCGTGCCAGATCGCATAGCCAAATCTCGCTCCGCCCGAACAGATCGTAGTATGCGAGTTGTGGCCGTCAACGCCCCACGATTGCAGGATCCTGTCCATAAATCCTTCGTGTCCCGGACGCCCAACGTGGTAGACGACCTCATTGCGCCGGTCCTCCTTGAGGGCCTTTCGAATTCTTCCGGCGATATCATCAAGCGCTTCATCCCATGAGACTCTTTCCCATTCACCGGCGCCCCGGGCGCCTCTACGTTTCTGCGGATACAGGATTCGGTCAACATCGTTGATCTGGTTTATCGTTGCCGGACCTTTCGCACAATTTCTCCCGCGGCTTCCGGGATGATATGGATTCCCTTCAAACTTGCGGACCTTCATTGATTCTTTGTCGACATAACTTAAGAGGCCGCAACCCGACTCGCAGTTAAAGCAAATGGTCGGCACGATCTGGTAATTCTTTTTTTCCCGTTTGTGCCCGCTTTTTGCCTCATATTCGGTCCAGTTATCCCACTGCTCAGGCGGAGGATAATTGGTGAGTTCGCCCGGCTCATTAAGGCGGGGAAGTCCTTCGAATGATTCAGGATGAAGATTGTCGATAATGCCGAGCTTTTCGGCGATGTTTTCGATGAATGATGGTTTGTGCTTCATAAGAAAAATATTTTGCCCGCGAAATACGCGAAAAGACGCGAAAAAAAGGAACTAGCCTTGGGGCTGAGTCCAACGGTTGAATTCGTCTTTGATCGTTTTTGTTTTTAAGGCTTTGTTCCGATTGTTTGCAATTCGCTTATACTCAATTTTGGGGAAGTGACCGAAGTTCACAAGCAATGCCAACTCAAATTGAGTTGCGTTTAAGTAGTTCAAGGTCTGAGATTTGTATGCGTCGATTAGGTCCGAAACTGCTTTGATCTCAACCACAATTTTGTTGTGACAAATAAAGTCGGGCTGAAATGTTTGTTTGAGTAACTTACCCTTATATTCAAGCTCTAAAATCGGTTGCTCAACAAATGGAATATCCTGCAATTCGAATTCGATCGCTAAACATTCTTGATATACAGCCTCGATGAAACCGCAGCCTTTATTCTTATAGACTTCAAAGCAAGCGCCAATAATTTTGTAGCTTTCTTCCTTATAAACGATATCTTTCATTTGAATCGGATTAATTTTAGTAATTTTCTTCCCTTTATTTCGCGTCCTTTCGCGTATTTCGCGGGCAAAAATCTCCTCTAACTCAAAGGGATCTGCTGCGGCGCTTTAACCCAGATATGCTGAGCAAACGCCAGGCCGATCAGTATCAAAACTCCCGTGGCCGCCGTTGCATTCAAGTCGCTAGTTGTTAGCAGCATTACCAGCGGAATAAAATTGCCGATGATGATCATTCCGAACCAAAACGCGTTCGAAAAACGGCCTTTGGTTATCATTTCTACGACCTTGTGGGCATCCTCGGTCGTGTGCGTTGTGGTCAATTCGATCGCCAGGGTGATTAAGTGAAACGCGAGAGCTCCGACGGTTACAAATACAAGCACCGACAAGAGTCCGACATTGTAACTGATCCAGAAGCCTGCGAGTAAAAACACCGCCAATCCGGCCATCAATGAGTGAAGGATCATATGAACTCCAAGCATTGGCGACTGCCAGAAATCGCGCCCTTTTGCTTGCGCGAAAAGAAATGCCGTATAGACCGCTGAAAGCAGAGCAAATATAACCGCGACGGGTTCGATAAACCTCAAGACCTCCCGGTAGCCGGTAAACGATGCAATAAGCCAGGCCGTTAAGAGTCCGCCGTAGATCGTTATGATATATGCGCCCCGTGAAAGCCATGATTTCCACTGCGGTCTGAGCAAAACGTACAAAAATCTGTCGGGACGCCCGAGATCTTTTATAAGTAGAAGCCCAGTGATCGATAAAAAGATAAAAGCAATGACGGCACCGATCTGTTTTAGCAGATCCGGAACCTGGTAAAAGAAGAATCCGGCGATGATCGGGATCAGAAACGCTCCGGCGGCGATCGCCTTTGTCAGTACGTATGCGGAAACTTCCCAGCCCCACAGGACACCTTTTGAAGGCGCGTCATAGACTCTTTTTGCTTTATTCTTGCGTGGTTCGATCTGGACAAGGTTAGATTTTTGGTGGGCACTGATCTTTTCCGAATCAGCAGTTTCTTTTATTCTTTTCTCGGCGTACTTTGCGTATTTGCCAACTCCCGCGGCCTGGCTTGACCACATATAGTCGTCCTCGACCTCAGTTGCCGTAGGATTTATCGAAACGCGGTCACCATCTATATAGAATAGTTTTGGATTTGTGCCCTTTTCGGGTTTGCGAACCGAAACCGTTTCGCGTGCAAGCAGATGTGAGATCTCGGTGTTCGGATTGTCCATATCGCCGGAGATGATGGCGTGCTCCGGACAGACGACGACACATGCCGGTTCAAGACCGATGTCGGTTCGGTGAGTACAGTAATTGCATTTCTGAGCGACCATCGTATCCGGATTGATAAAGATCGAATCGTACGGACACGCTTGCGTGCATGCTTTACAGCTAATGCAGCGGCGGTCATCAAAATCGACGATGCCGTCCTTACGTGTGTGGAGCGCCTCGGTCGGGCAGATATCAACGCAGGGAGCATCGGCGCAATGATTGCAGCGCATTACATTGAAAAGCCTGCGAGTGTCTGGAAACTCACCCTTTTCTACGTACTTTACCCAGGTACGGTTGACGCCTATCGGAACGTCGTGCTCCGATTTACAAGCCACGGTGCAGGCATGGCAGCCGATACATTTGCGATTATCTATGACAAAGCCAAAGTTCATAAAATCTTGCGTTTCAGTGTGAATTCTTGACCGACTCCGATCTTTTGACTAAGCATACAAATGGTTTGATAAAACTACAAATTTAAGAGTCACCAAGGGTGCATCCGCTTTAACCCGCTCGATATAGCTTTGGCATTGGTTGTACTAAATCTCCAAGAGAAAGAGTGAAATAAAAGCAAATTATTTACAGGGATACGCAGCTATGAAATAATCCGCTAAAACTTAGAAAAGGAGAACTCCGATATGTTGGCAAATAGGGTCCAGGTGATTCCGGCAATTATGTTAGACACACCGCATGGTAAGCAACAGCTCCAAATACAGTGTCATCAGGCCACCGGCTACTGGCTGTACGAAGAGGCATTTAATGAGGCGCCCACGGGTGACCATTATACGAATAGTTCGTTATTCGAGGCGACCGAGATGATGACAAACCTGGCTCGATACGGCAAAAAGCTGAGTCCGCCCGCGATGGGGAGTTTGAATATTGCGTCCGGAACAGTTTTGATCTTTACAGATCAGCAGAATACGGCGAAGCATTCTTGCGTAATCAATGGTGCGGGCAATATTGGCGGTTATAACCAGCAAAGTTGGTTTTCGAGCACCGGTATTGCAAATAGCTTCACTACCCACGCTACCGGTGATATCCGGTGGCGAAATCGGCTCAGAAAACACAAAGTAAAGCTAAATTCGCAAAATAGTAAGGGGAATTTGGTCGCTGTGGAAAGCGCACGCGCCGTTTCGTTTTTTAAACACAATTTTGTTTATCGATTTGAATAGCGCTGCCGTGATCAGCCGGAAGGGCATTAGACACTTGCCCCGAGGCGTATCCTGTCAATCATCTCTTCAACCGCTCGATAGAGTCCGGTGAAAACAGCCCGCGAGATAATGTTGTGTCCGATGTTAAATTCGGTGATCTCGGAGATTCCGGCAAGCGCGCCGATGTTCCGGTAGGTTAAGCCGTGTCCGGCCGCCACTTTTAATCCCAAACCGTGCGCGTGAACTGCGGCGTCGTGGATTCTCTTTACCTCTTGCGCCGCTTTCATAGTGCCTTCGCCATGTGCGGCCTTTGCGCCCAGCGTCAAATCGGCATATTCACTCGTACACAATTCAACCTGCTGAACACCGATCGATTGGCACGTTTCGATCTGCTCGTTTATCGGATCGACAAAAGCGCTAACAAATATACCTGCATCGCGGAGGCGCTTTACCATTGCTCTGACGACTGAGATGTTCTTTACAACGTCAAGACCGCCTTCGGTTGTGATCTCATCCGGGCTTTCCGGTACCAGGGAGATCGCATCGGGTTTCGTATCCATGGCGATCTTCAGCATTTCTTCGGTGGCGGCCATCTCCACGTTGAGGTAGGTTGTAACGACGTCCCTAAGGAGTTCGATATCGCGATCCTGGATGTGCCGTCGGTCGCCGCGTATGTGGACGGTAATGCCATCAGCGCCTGCCTGCTCGCAAATAACAGCGGCGGTGATGATGCTCGGCTCGATGGTTTTTCGCGCTTCACGAATAGTGGCGACATGGTCGATATTTACATTTAATTTTGCAGACATGGAAACATTTTACATTTAACATTGACCATTTAACAGTGAGCAGTGAGCAGGATGGGCAGTGAGCAGTGAGCAACAACGGTTCAACCAAACACCTGATCTATGCTCAATGATCAAAATGGTAAATGGTCAATGTTAAATGCTCACAGCTTACTGGTATTCTCCGCGTTTCGAATTGCGGCGTATTTGGCGAATTTCGCCAAACATTCTAAAGCTGTCGCGGAAGATGCTCACCTTGGTGCCGTCACAATGATCCCAGCGAACCGGGATCTCCTTGATCCGAAGCCCGGCGTGGTCGGCGACGTATATAAATTCGACGTCAAAGCCGAATCGATCGATGGTCATTTTATCGAGCAGCGGGCGAAATTTTTGCATTCTAAAAGCTTTGAATCCGCATTGAGTGTCCCAAAACGGCAAGCCCGTGAGAATCCGAACAAATAGATTAAAAACCCTGCCCCCTTGCTCACGCCGCCATGGTTGATGCGTTCCGATAAGCCTTCGGTCGAGGGCGCGGGAGCCGATAGTGACGTCAAATTCATTATTTTTTATTGGGTCGACCAATTTATCAAGTTCCTCGATCGGGGTCGACAGGTCGGCATCGCTGAAAAGTGCGATATCCCCGGTTGCTGAAACCATTCCCGTTTTTACGGCAAACCCTTTTCCCCGATTTTCGTCATAACGAATCACGCTCGTCGGAATATCAGGGAATTCGGCAAAAACTTTTTTTGCGACTTCGGCCGTAAAATCGCTCGAGCCGTCATCGACAACGATCAATTCGGTCTCGAACTCTGTTGTCGCGACGAAGCCCAATATTTTTCGTAGAGAGTCGCCGAGCCTAATTTCTTCGTTGTAAGCTGGAACAATGATGGAAAGAGAATTATTCATTTAGAAGAATATATGTTAATTGGTCGGTAAATTTTTGTAAATGAAGCGGTTAATCGCGATTCACGCGGGCGGGCGAAAAACGTCTTCAATTGTGATATATTTTATCGTTAGTGAGATTTTATGAACAGAGTATTTATAACTATAGGAATTATGCTGGTCGGAATCGGTGCTGTCGTAGGCGGGATGTTTGGTAGATTGCCTCAAAGAACAAACACCGATGCAGGACTCAATCCTAAGTCGATTTCTCAGGACTACGGCGAGGCGCTTGAGCTAATCGACTCTAATTATGTAAACGATATCAAGCATGAGGATGTTTTGGACAGCTCGGTCCAATCGATGCTTTGGACGCTTGATCCTCATTCGTCATTTTTTACGAGAGCGGAATTCAAAAAGCTTTACGAAGAGCAGCAGTCTCAGTTTTACGGGATAGGAGTTTCGATCTATCAGCACCGTGACGGTGTTTATGTTCAGTCGGTTATCCCGGAGACTCCGGCAGACAAAGAGGGTTTACGCTTTGGTGACAAGATCGTTGAAGTCGAGGGTAAGGATGCCACGAAATGGTCGAGCTCAGAAGTTTCTAAAAATGTAAGAGGTGAAAAGGGAACCCCGGTAAACATAAAGGTAGAACGTTTAACCGCTAAGAACCCGGTACCATTTAAGATCTATCGCGGAGGCGTCCCGCTTCCTTCTATCAGAAACCACTTCATGCTTGAAAACAAAGTTGGTTACGTCGGACTATCGGGCGGTTTTCAGGAAACCACAGCGAAAGAGCTCGATTTTGCGATTGAAAATCTCAAAAAAGAGGGAATGGAGAGTCTGGTGCTGGATCTTCGGGGAAATCGAGGGGGTTTGCTGCCGCAGGCGATCGAAGTCGTTAGCAGATTTATTCCACGTGGGCAGACAGTGGTTTCGGTGAAAGGACGCTCGAGATATATGAGCTCACGGGACCTGAGGGCGGTCGGCGGGACCATTCATGAATTTCCCCTGGTTGTTTTGATAGATGGCAGTTCAGCATCTGCCTCTGAGATCGTTGCGGGAGCTGTCCAGGATTACGGGCGGGGGTTGGTCGTCGGAAGCGAGAGCTTTGGAAAGGGTCTTGTGCAGAAAGTGTTTCCCTTGCCTTACGGAACGGGCCTGACCTTAACGACCGGAAGGTATTACACTCCCTATGGCCGTTCGCTGCAGCGCGATTATTCCAGCGGATCGATATACGATTATTTTACCCACAACGACGGAGCAACGGTTAACGGAAAAGAAGACGATCTGGCGGAGTCGGAATCCAAACCGGAACCGGCCGGAAAACCAGTAAAAACCGCAGGCGGGCGAACATTTTATGGCGGGCGCGGGATCGAGCCGGACCTGAAAGCGCCGGGCCTCTTGTTCAATGACGCCAGGTACCGCGTAAGCGAATCTACATTTTTCTTTACACGGCAATTGGTGGCGGGGAAAATATCGGGATTTGAATCGTACAAAACTGAAAAGCAGACATTTGTGACCGTGATCAAGCCGGATGATGTCAGGGTCGACGATGCGCTCTTCAACCGGTATGTTGAATTTACGGTTAAAGATCCCAAGTTTGGGCTCACAAAAGCTAACATCGCCGACCAATACTCATATGCGAGATCGCGTTTGCGTGAGCAGATCGCGACGGCTCGTTTTTCAAGTGAAGCAGGTACGCAAGTGTTGCTAGAAAATGACCCGCAGGTGCTAAAGGCGGTTGATGCTATTCCGCAGGCGAAAAAGCTTACCAACACTATCATGGCGAGTCGCTAAAGTATTTGCGACAAGAGGGTTATCGACTTGTAATTAGGGATTTATCAAGATACCATCGAGTATAGTTGTAATAATTTTAGAATAAATAAAGGAGACTAGAGATCTAATGTTAAATGTTGGAGATATGGCTCCCGATTTCGAATTAGCTTCCCATCTTGCTGAAGACAAGAAAGTGAAGCTTTCCGATTTACGGGGCAAAAACGTAGTAATTGCGTTCTATCCGCTCGACTGGACACCGGTTTGAACGATTCAAATGCCGTCCTACGAAGCTGATGGAGAACGCTTTGCAGGATATGATGCTCAAGTTTTGGGCATATCTATTGATTCGATTCCAAGCCACGTTGCCTGGGCCAAGTCGCTAGGTGGACTGAGTTATGATCTACTGGCGGATTTTCATCCTAAGGGTGAAGTTGCTAAAAGTTATGGGGCGTGGAGAGAGGCCGATGGCATTACGGAGAGAGCTCTTTTTATAGTTGATAAAGAAGGAAAGATAGCGTATGTCGATATTCATGATATTTCCGATCAACCGGATAATGAAGAACTCTTTGACGTTCTAAAGAACTTATAAAAAGAATCCGTGAAAAGGTGCAGAATCTAGATAGGTTTTCTATTGAGATTTTGCATTTTTTTCGGTTTGAAACTTAATGGGAGATAAATGTGGCTGACGAAAAACCAGGAATCAATTTTGTTCAGGTGGTCTGTATCGCGGTTGGCGTCGTGATCGGTATGGTCTTTGTCAATTTCGTATTGGGGATCGGCGGAGCTGTCGGTGGCGGACTTGGCGGCGGACTTGGTGCCGGTTTGGGTATTATTCTTTATTCGTTGATCGGTAAGAAGAAGTAACCATGAAAAACTTGTCAAGAAAATGTGTCCCGTTTACGCCGTTTGACGGCGAATTGGGGAAATCTACGATAGCGATCGTTTCGGCTGCGGGGGTTCATCAAAAAGATCAGGAGGCCTTTAACATCGCCGACGAATTGGGCGATCTGACCTACCGTGTCATGGACGAAAATGTTCAGTCGTCTGATCTGATGGTTACCCATCATCATTATGATCATTCAGATGCTGATGAGGACATCAACGTAGTTTTTCCGATCGATATTTTGCGTGACCTTGCCCAGGAGGGGTTTATCGGTGGAATAGCAAAAAAGCACATTGGCTACATGGGTTATACGATGCGCCTCAAGAACATGTATGAGGAGACCGCGCCTGAGATCGCGAATGAGATCGATCGCGGCTCAAGAGCAGATGCTGTAATTCTCACCGGGGGCTGACCGAGCGTATGTCACCGCACGGTCGTCGCGGTTCAGAGAGAAATCGAAATGCGCGGAACTCCAACGGTTTTGATCACCGTCAGCCCTGAGGTTTCGGCTCAAATGCGTCCGCCAAGGGCGATCTATCCCGACGGATTTAAGATCGGAAATTCCCTTGGAAAACCGGGGATGAAAGATCTGCAAAAGAGCGTCTTAAAGGACGCTTTGAGCATCCTTAATGAAAACACACGCCCGGGTGAGTGTCTGACAAAAAAATATCCTGACTACGGGGAATATCATGAACCCACCAGAGTCGGAGGCAAATAAGTCTTTATCCCTTTAGAAATGTTGAGTTCATAGAGTAAAATAACTTTTACTTTTTTGGACTCTTCTTTATTTATGTATAAAAAAATCGGTGTATTAACGGGTGGCGGAGACGCTCCGGGTCTAAACGCGGTTATTCGTGCCGCGGTGAGAACCGCGATCGGCGAATTTGGAATGCGATGCATCGGCATCGAAGATAGCTTTGAGGGGATCCTTGGCGAAACGCAGCTTAGAAAACTCACTACCAAAACGGTAAGCGGAATACTACCTCGAGGCGGTACCATTTTAGGAACGAGGAACAAAGGGAGCTTCTGTAAGATCGTCGACGGCGACATGGTGATCCAGGAAATGCCGATCGATGAAGCACTTCTCAACCTGGTCAAGAATGGAATTGAGGCGTTGATCGTGATCGGCGGCGAGGGAACATTGGCAATCGCTGAGGAATTTCACAAACGGGGATTTCCAGTGATCGGGGTGCCCAAAACCATTGATAATGATCTTTCGGCAACCGAATTGACGTTTGGTTTTATGACCGCGATCGACATCGCAACGGAAGGATTGGACCGGCTCCATACGACCGCTGCTTCACACGATCGGGTAATGATCATGGAGGTGATGGGGAGAAATACGGGTTGGATAGCACTCCATGCCGGCCTTGCCGGGAGTGCCGATATCATTTTGATCCCGGAGATCCCGTTTTCATTTGATTCGATCGTAAAAAAGGTTTACGAACGAGAGAAAACCGGCTCAAAATTTACCAATATTGTGGTCGCCGAGGGCGCGATCGAAGTCGGGAAAGATGAAATGTATCTCGATAATAAGGAAATGCGTCTGGGCGGGATCGGGAATTATATCCGCGGGCGGGTTGAGGAAATAACCGGAAAGGAGTCCCGCTGCGTAGTTTTGGGGCATTTGCAGCGCGGCGGCAGCCCAAACGCTTTTGACAGAATGCTTGGAACCAATTTCGGCGCTTGCGCGGTTCGTGCTTTGGCAAGCGGAATGAAAGGTGAAATGGTCGCCCTCAGAGCGGGTCAGGTTGTGAACGTTCCTCTCGCTGACGCGATTGCGAATGTGAAATGCGTGAGCGTTGATGGCCAGCTGGTCAGGACCGGAAGAGATATTGGTATATCGTTTGCAGCTCCAAACGAAGACGATTTTTAAGAAAGAAGTATAGCGGGTTAATCGAAACCGCGGTGAATTAGTTGAAAACATGAAAGACGTAAGAAAGAAATTAAAGGACGAATTGGCAGAGCTAGAGGATGAGCTGCACAACAAATTACCAAAAGAGATCTCACGCGCGCGCGAATGGGGCGATCTCAAGGAGAATGCCGAATATAAGGCTGCGATGGAGCGCCAATCGATGGTCTCTGCGCGAATAGGTCAGCTGCTGCAGCGAATAAATGAGGTCGATTCGATCGATGTGTCAAAGCTTCCAACCGATCGAATCGCATATGGCTCGCGGGTAACGCTTTTTGACATCGACAAAGAAGAGAAGGTTATATACAAACTTGTCACATCAGAGGAAAGCGATCCTGACAATGGGCTGATATCGACATCATCGCCGATCGGGCAGGCGTTGCTTGGCAAAGAAGAGGCGGACGAAGTACGCGTAAAAACCCCGCGTGGATGGCGCAATTTCGAAATTGCCGACCTTGAGACCATTCACGATCAGGGATAGCTAAGGTTTGGAGTTGACTGAGTTGACGGGGTTCGCCGAGTTAACGTTATGAACTCCCGAAAAAAGTTTCCTAACTTGAGAAACTCACTCAACTTTCAGTCAACTCGGTTAACTACAAATGTTCGGAGCAAGCATAGGACGAGGGGCAAAACGGATCATTGATTCAATGGTGCGCTGGCTGGCCTATGGCGGTGTCCATCCTAATGTCCTGACGGTGATCGGCGTAATGATCGCGATAGGCTGCGGGCTTTTGTTTGGTTTCGGACATTTTTTCTGGGCGGGGATAGTTCTGATCGTCGCAAACGTCTTCGATATGTTGGACGGAAGTGTCGCCCGTTTGACCGGAAACGTAACGAAGTTTGGCGGATTCTTGGATTCTTCGCTAGACCGAATCTCCGATATGATCGCATTTATCGGAATTATGGTATTTTATGCGAGCAATACGCCACAGCGATCGGTAACAAATGTTTTTCTGGCCGCATTGGCAATGATGAGCTCGGTGATGGTCAGCTATACAGCGGCCCGCGCCGACAGCCTCGGCGTGAAGGCAAATGTCGGGTTCTTACAGCGGCCAGAGAGAATCGTTCTTTTGATAATCGGGGCGCTCTCAACGTGGGATTGGAATTCAGACTTTTTTCTCTTTAACCGTATGCCGCAAGTTTTATGGATCCTTGCGATCGGGTCGACGTGGACATTCATTCACCGTATGTTTCATACCTGGAAGGAATTTAGAAAACTTGAAGGAAAAGTTGACTGACGTTACGCTGAGTATATCGAGTTGACTGAGTTGACTGAGTTGACTGAGTTTACTGAGTTTCCTGAGTTCGGCGAGTAAAATGAGTTAATGAGTCGTTTTCTATTTACAACTCAGAAAAAATCAGCCAACTCGATAAACTCGGTCAACTCAGTGAACTCACTAAACTATCTTTATGCAATGGCTTTCTGAATATTGGCAGTCGCTGACCTGGGGTACGATAGGAATTGCCGTCGGGGCATTTGTACTTTCGTTGGGGATGAGTTTTCTCGCGATCGCCATCGTCCTGGTAAAAATTCCAGCGAATTACTTCAGCCCCCATTATGAAGAAGATTTTATGCCTGGCAGCCCGTGGTTGGTACGGTGGGGCGTTGTGATAATCAAGAATATTTTTGGCGTTTTATTGATCTTATTAGGGATCTTACTATCTCTCCCGGGTGTTCCGGGGCAGGGTATCCTGACGATTCTCTTAGGATTGATAATGATTGATATACCGGGTAAACGCCCCCTCGAAGCCAAAATAATTAATCGGCCGAATGTCTTGTCAGCTGCAAACAGTCTTCGGGCGAAATATGGAAAACCTCCCCTCATTATGGATTAAGATGGGATTATTAAATTTTATAAAACGTAGAAAAAACGAAAACTCACCAGAAGCCCGCCGTAGGTTTCTCCTCCAATATGGAAGGATCACGGACGCGGTGATCGTCGAATGCGAGACAAATGATATAGGCGAGGAAATTGCCCATTACGTATATAGTATTCATGGCGTGGACTTCGAATCATCCGAGTTTTTGACCGAAGAGCAGCGTAAAGATAGGCTGAAATACGCGCCCGGCGCGACCGTCGGCGTAAGATTTGATCCAAAGAATCACGGCAACTCGATAATAATTTAGATATGTTCAAAAAGATCCTGATCGCAAATCGAGGAGAGATCGCTGTCCGGGTGATTCGCGCGTGTCGTGAAATGGGGATCGAAACCGTAGCGGTATATTCGGAAGCCGACAAGAATGCTCTTCATGTGCGAATGGCTGATGAAGCTTATTTGATCGGGAAGCCGCCTTCAACTGAAAGTTATCTGCGCGGCGATAAGATTCTAAAGGCCGCGCAGGAGTCAAACGCTGATGCGATCCATCCCGGATACGGCTTTCTCTCAGAAAATGCCGAATTTGTCAGAAGTGCAACTGACGCTGGAATAGTCTTTATTGGTCCGCCGCCCGAAGCAATGGAGGCAATGGGCGGGAAGATCTCGGCCAGACAGATCGCCCTCGATGCAGACGTGCCCGTGGTTCCCGGGACGAATAAGCCTTTGGCCTCAGCCGAAGAGGCATTGGAGGTGGCTCAGGAGTTTGGATTTCCCGTAATGCTAAAGGCATCTGCCGGAGGCGGCGGAAAAGGGATGCGGCTTGTTCGCGAAGAAGGAGAATTGAGGTCCGCACTCGAAAACGCCCGATCCGAGGCGGCCGCCAGTTTTGGTGACGATGCCGTATATATTGAAAAGGCGATTGAAAGGCCGCGCCACATTGAGATCCAGGTATTTAGCGACACTCACGGAAACCATTGTCATTTAGGTGAGCGTGAATGTTCGATCCAGCGGCGGCACCAAAAAGTGATCGAAGAAGCGCCTTCACCGATAAACGATCCGGAACTGAGGGACCGCATGGGCTCGGAAGCGGTGAAGGTCGCCGAAGCGGTCAACTATGTCGGAGCCGGAACTGTTGAGTTTCTTTTATCCGATATTGATAGATCGTTCTACTTCCTTGAGATGAATACCCGTCTGCAGGTCGAACATCCGGTTACAGAGTTGGTTACGGGAATCGACCTGGTTAGGGAACAGATTCGCGTCGCTAGCGGAGAAAAGCTCTCGTTTGAGCAGAAGGACATAGCGATTCGCGGACACGCGATCGAATGCAGGGTTTATGCAGAAGACCCCGAGAACAACTTCTTACCATCACCCGGAAAAATAACCCGCTTGCGTCTGCCACAAGGCAGCGGTGTGCGGGATGACGGCGGCGTTTTCGAGGGAGCAGAAGTTTCGATCTATTATGACCCGATGATCTCAAAACTCTGTGTTTATGGGAGAAATCGATCAGAGGCGATTCAACGTATGAGAAGGGCACTTCGCGAATACGAGGTCGGCGGGATCAAGACGACCCTTGGCTTTTTCCGTGAGATTTTTGAGGATGAGATATTTGTAGATGGTGATCTGGATACTGGTTTTATCTCAGAATTTAACAAGCGAAAGAAGCAGCCTGAGCCTGACGAAGCCGCGCTGGATATGGCGATGATAGCTGCAGCGCTAAACTATATGGATAAGCAAAGTCGAAGAGATACGGCGGCAAGCGGGCAAAAACCTCGCGGCAAATGGGCAGTGGCCGGCAGGCTGGCCGGGCTAAGAAAATAACAGGCGAGAAATACCGGAGACAATATGGAAGAGTTTTTGACGCAATTGATGGGGAAGGAGATCGATGTTTCGTGCGGAACCAGCGCGACGGTCAGGGGTGATGTGGTCGACGTGAAAGAGGGAATCCTATATGTTCGTGACGAAGACGACCGCGTTGCATATGTCGTTATCGACAAGATCGCATTCATATGGGAAGTAGAAAGCAATGAGCCCAAAGCCGGATTTGTGCAATAAACACACGGTTTTACGGTCGCAGGCATACGGTTTACAATGTCGTAGAAAAAAAGGCTCGCCCGGATGGTTTTCAGATTGGGCCACCAATCCTTGCAGTACTCCTTCCAATTGTTGGCGTTGGTAGCATAAGGCAATAGTTAAAAAGAGGTTGACAAGCGTTGGTTAAAGTATTACTTTAGGTGGCGTAACAAAATGACCTGTTTAGGGATTGTTATCAACCCCCGAGAAAAGACACATTCTTCAACCCTAATTCCTAAACTTTCACCTAATTCCAACAAACAATACCGTGAATACAAATTTCGAAATTCCTGTTCGCAATGAGGGTGAAACCTCAATAGTTTTTGCCAGTGATTACTTAAACAAGATCAGCGGCGAGAAAATAGAGCGTGAATGCAAGCGCCAGATCGAAACCGGCTGTAAAACGCTGGTTGTTAACTTCAAGGACACTGAGATCGTTAATAGTATCGGCGTCTCGATCCTTCTCGGTGTCATCGACGCCGCGGCAAATGCGGGAACCCAGATAGTTTTCTCCGAGGTCAGCGAAGAGACAAACCAGCTTTTTGAAATGCTCGGCCTGACCAATCACGTGAAGATGGCTGCCTAACCGCAGTTTTCGTTTCGAATCAATTCCCTCCCACGTTTTTTCATTCTCCTAATTTGAGTTAAAAAACATGCCAGACAATCAACAAAAACTGATTCACACCTTTTCAGCTCTTGCCGATCTCGGCCAGGAAGTCGCCCACAAGAATAATTTTCAAGAGATGATCAGCACGTCGCTGCACCTATTGCTCGGCTCGCTGGCCATAATGCGTGGGGGCGTTGCGCGCTATTCCAGATTCGGACACGAGCTCAACTTCCTTGCCGTTCGCGGATTAGGAGATGATTTTCCGCTAAGCGCCTCACTCGAGATCTCGGATGAAAAAGAATTCTTAAACGCAGGAATGACTGATATCGAGGTCAGCCAGGCGAAAATGCTTGCTTTCTTTCAGCGCTATCAGAAGGTGCTCGAACGCAAAAAGATAGAGATCATCATGCCGCTGATCATTCGCGATGAACTTGTCGGGCTTGTATTCCTGGGCGAAAAAGCCTCGGGTGAACCGTTTACTGACCTGGACAGAGATATTGTAAGAGCGATGGCCAGGCATATCGGCGTAGGAATCCACCAACGTAATTTAATGGTCGAATTGGAGCGTCGTGCCGACGAAAACCGCCGTCTTTATGATGACATGCGGCTCACTTATCGCGACACAGTGAAGGCTTTTGCAACCGCGATCGACTGCAAAGATAAATATACCGAGGGACATTCGGTCAGAGTCGGTAAATACTCCGAGATAATTGCCGAGGAACTCGGCTGGGGCGAAGAAGAAGTTGAGGGCGTTGCGGTAGCCGGGTATTTGCATGACGTTGGCAAACTTACGGTCGAAAGAAATATTATCAACGCACCTTACCGTATAAACGCCAAGGAATCCGCTGAGCTAAACAAACACCCGGGGGTCGGGTATGAGATCCTTCTTCCGATTCACCATCCTTACACCGATGTTCCGCTCGCGGCAAAATATCATCACGAAAGACTGGACGGGCGCGGTTATCCCGACGGGCTTTCCGATAGCGAGATACCGTACATTGCCAAGATCGTAAACCTTGCCGATTCCTTTGACGCAATGACAACCGACCGGCCCTACAAGCGCCGCCGTCCCGCAAATGAAGTGATAGAGGATCTAAAACGCAATTCCGGCAAGCAATTTGCACCGGAAATCGTTACGGCGTTTTATAACGGAATGCTTACCGAACTGACCGGAAAGGACAAGCGTAAGCGATTCAGAAGACTTCTCGGGCGGGAGTATATGGAATCTGAAGGTATCGTCCCGCTATTGAAACAGGCATTAAACGGAATGGATGGAACCTCATCACTTACGTTTATTGGAGCGGGCTAGCGGTTGCCGGCTGCGGCTTTTTTTTAATCGATCTCAAGCAACTTTACAAATTTCTTTGCCGCCAGCGACAAATCCCGGTCGCTTCTGTAAACAACACCAACCGGCCGTTTCCAATCTTTCTCTTTAAGTTCAACCACCGAAAGCTGTTTGTTTCGCTCCTCATCGATCACGCTCGGATGCGGAACGATAGCTAGTCCAAACCCAACCTCAACCGCCCGCTTTATCGTCTCGATATTGTCAAATTCCGCCACCTTTTTAACGCTAACACCGTAAGATTTTAAAATTTTGTCGGTGGCTTTCCGGGTTGGGATATCCCGTTCGAATAAAACGAAATCCTGCCCTTTCAGCTCTTTAACTTTGATCTCCGACCGCTCAGCAAACTCATGATCGGGCGGACAAATAAGTGCAAGCCGGTCACTGGCCATCGGCACTATCGTCAAGCCTCGACGCGGTTCGGGAAATGCGACAACACCCAGTTCGACAACGCCCTTTAAAACCTCGCGGATCACTCTTGTCGTTCTTGAATACTCCAGGTCGATTTTTACCGAAGGGAATTTTGACATAAACTCCCTTACCTTTGGCGGAAGCTCGTGCAGCCCGACGCTGTAAACCGTCGCGACCTTGACGACACCACTTACCCGACCGACAAGGCTGTTCATATTTTCGTTAAGCTGATTAAACGAATCCAGAACATTTTTCGATTCCTTATAAAATACGCTTCCTGACGGGGTTAAGCGGATTTCTCGCCGTCCCCGCACCCTTTCGAGCAACTTACGCTTAAACTTTTCTTCAAGGGTTCGTACTTGCTGGCTGACTGCAGATTGGGTTACAAAGTTTCTTTCGGCGGCTAGTGAAAAGCTCTGCATTTCAACCAAATCACAGAACACTTTTAATGTTTCGATATGCATAATGAATAAGTATTGCTAAACTATTTCTATCTAAGTTGTTACTATATCTTATATAACAACTTATTAATGTGTCAATCGTTTATTAGTAATTCTACAGAAAGTCCGAAGGAGTTTTCATTTTATCTTATTGACTAAAAAGGTTATTATCCCTGTTATAGAAGTTCAAGAATATGGAAGCACGATTTTACTCATATTTAGTAGGGGGCCGGACGCTAACAAATATGAGGCTTATCAACCGAAAATCCCAAAAGACATAAAACGAGGGTTAAAATGGCTATAAAATTCAGCAGGACCTTTTTGCTGCGAAAATTGCATCAGATCACGGGAATCGTTCCGCTTGGTGCTTTTTTCTTCGTGCACATGTTTACAAACGCAAAGGCGATGAACGGCGCAAAGGTCTTCAATGATGCGGTTGCAGATATTCACCACCTGCCGTTTCTGCTCTTAATCGAGATCTTTGGTATTTTTCTGCCGCTTCTTTATCACTCGGTTTACGGAATTATTATCTCGGCAGAAGCCAAAGTTAATGTTGTGAGTTATGGATTTGGAAGAAACTGGCTTTATCTTTTTCAGCGCATAACCGGGATATTCTTATTTGTCTTTATATTGTTTCATTTGCTTCATTTGCGATTTGGGCTCTTCGCAGGAATCGGTTTGACCGATATTGCGGTTGCAGGAAATGCGAGCATGGCCTACGAGATCATTGCGCTGGACTTTCAATCGGTCGGAATTGTCATTTTCTATATCCTCGGGGTTGGGGCTACGGCCTGGCATCTGGGATACGGGATCTTCTTATTTGTCGTTGATTGGGGAATAGTAGTTGGCGAAAAAGCACAGAAAGCTGCGCTCTATGCCAGTGCGTTTATAGCGATAAGTTTGTTTGGCCTTGGCACGAATGCGATCTTCTCGTTTATTCGCCCGTGCGGTTTAATGCCGAGCGTTTTATGCGAGCAGACGGAAAAGGGAAAAGCCGTCGAGTCGGAGAAATTCTAGTATTTTATTGAGGAAAAAATGGCATCTAAAAACGGAATGAAAATAGCGATTGTTGGCGGCGGCTTAGCCGGACTTGCTGCTGCTATGAAAATTGCTGAAGCCGGACACGACGTCGATCTTTTGTCGGTGGTTCCGGTAAAACGCTCTCACTCAGTTTGCGCACAGGGCGGGATCAATGGCGCGGTAAACACAAAGGGTGAAGGCGATTCTCCTTATAAACACTTTGACGACACCGTTTACGGGGGAGATTTTCTTGCAAATCAGGGCCCCGTAAAGCGGATGTGCGACATGGCGCCGGCAATAATCCATTTGTTTGACCGAATGGGTGTGCCGTTTTCAAGAACCAAAGAAGGGCTTTTGGACTTTCGTCGATTTGGGGGAACGCTTCATCACCGCACCGCATTTGCCGGCGCCTCGACCGGGCAGCAGCTTCTTTACGCTCTTGATGAGCAGGTCAGACGTTTTGAATCTGAGGGCAAGGTCGAAAAATTTGAAGGCTGGGAAATGCTGTCGCTTGTTTTGGACGACCATCAAGTTTGCCGCGGCCTGGTCGCGATGAATCTACAAACGCTTGAGCTAAAAACATTTCCGGCTGATGCAGTGATCATGGCGACGGGAGGACCCGGATTGATCTGGGGCAAATCAACAAATTCCCAGGTATGTACGGGAAGTGCGGTATCGGCCTGTTACCAGCAGGGTGCGAGATACGCTAATGGTGAGTTTATTCAGGTTCACCCGACGTCGATACCGGGCGAGGATAAACTCCGTTTGATGTCAGAATCAGCTCGAGGTGAGGGCGGACGGGTTTGGGTACCCAAAAAACAAGGAGATACGAGAAGCCCTCAGAGTATTCCGGTTGAAGAGCGTTGGTATTTTCTTGAAGAAAAATATCCGGCGTATGGAAATTTGGTTCCGCGTGACATTGCGACCCGGGAGATTTTCCAGGTTTGCCTCGACGGGCACGGAATCGGCGGCGACAATCAAGTGTATCTCGATCTAACTCACATCCCGGCCGAGGAGTTAACCCGTAAGCTCGGAGCGATCCTTGAGATCTATGAAATGTTTGTGGGAGATGACCCAAGATACGTTCCGATGAAGATCTTCCCGGGCGTGCACTATTCTATGGGCGGTATGTGGGTCGATTCGGACCAACGAACAAACATTCCCGGGCTTCTTGGGGCAGGGGAATGCGATTATTCGATTCACGGTGCCAACCGGCTTGGTGCAAATTCACTTTTGAGCTGTGTTTACGGAGGGTTTGTTTCTGCAGCCTCGGCGATTGAATACGCCGGAGGCGTCGAGCGCAGCACGACGGAAAAGAATGGGATTTACGATGCAGAATTAAAAAAGCAGCAGGTCATTAATGATCGGATCATCAAGAATGAAGGTGACGAAAATCAATATAAGATTCATGAAGAATTGGGAAAAATAATGACCGAAAACGTAACAGTCGTTCGCTATAACGATCGTCTTAAGGCTACCGATGATAAAATTCTTGAATTAAAAGAACGGTTTCATAGACTTTCGATCAATGATTCCAACTTATGGGCGACGCAAGCGGTTCCGCAGGCCCGTCAGCTTTGGAATATGCTTGAGCTGGCGCGTGTGATCACTCTAGGTGCACTTAATCGGGACGAATCACGAGGCGCCCATTACAAGCCCGAATTTCCGGACCGAAACGACGAAGAGTGGCTTAAGACTACGGTCGCCGAATTCTCGGATGAATCGCCGGTGTTTAGTTATGAGGATGTCGATATTTCAGGTATTGAGCCAAGAGCACGCGATTATTCGAAGGGGAGCAGTAAAAAGGAATAAGAGTGTAAGGGCGATATGAAAGGTCCATTTCCGATAGAAATTAGAATGGCCTTGTTTTTTTATTGGCATCGTATTTATTGACCGAGGGAAATACAACGCTGAATTTGAGCATAAAACGGTTTCAAAAATTATAGTATTATGAGTGAATCAAACGGACATCTGCAAAAAAAGATGCTTAGCAATCCTCCGGAGACCATCAAGGTCAGAATAAAACGTCGCGAGAATCTTAAATCAGATCAATACACGGACACCTTCGAGGTTCCATATCGAAGAAATTTGAACGTGATCTCCGTGTTGATGCACATTCGCAAAAATCCCAACACCACGGATGGCCGGGATGTCACACCCCCGGTTTGGGATATGAATTGCCTTGAGCAGGTCTGCGGAATCTGCACGATGGTGATCAATGGCCATGTAATGCAATCGTGTTCGGCCTTAGTTGACGATTTGCTGCTGGAGTCAGGCGACAACACGATTTCGCTTGAACCGATGTCAAAATTTCCAAATGTGCGTGATCTTAAAGTGGATCGGACACCGATGTTTGACCACCTCAAGAAGGTTCACGCCTGGGTGGAGCTCGACGGCAGCCACGATCTTGGCGCCGGACCGGCGATGCCGCAGGAAACGCAGCAGGAGCGATACGCCTATTCGCGTTGTATGACCTGCGGCTGCTGTTTAGAGGCCTGTCCGCAATACGACGGTGATAATTATATAGGTCCGCAGGCGATCGCCCAGGTGAGGCTATTTAACATGCACCCGACCGGCGAAATGAATCGTGAAGATCGTTTGGAGGCACTGATGGACGATGATGGGATCGCAAACTGCGGAAATTCACAAAATTGCGTCCAGGTCTGCCCGATGGGATTGCCTCTGACCCGCGCGATCTACGAGACCAACAGGGAAGTGACGGTTCACGGCTTATTTGGCTGGCTTAGGAAGTAAGGCTAATTTGAATCGAAAATGTTCAGTGTAGTTAATCCTGTTTGTCATGACGTAAATAGTAGATGATACTCAGGAAAATCGTTTTTCCGTCCCGGACGGGACCAGATGTTAATAGCCCCGGCCATTCATGCCGGGGTTTGCGGGCCGCAAAATCCAAAGTCCTGTAGGGACGGATGATCTCGTTTTTCAGCCGTCCCTTCAGGACTATATTCGAATTTACACCTGCCCCGCGATGAATCGCGGGACTAATTTCATTAGGTTCCATTCCGGAACCAGAAACCCAAATCAAACTCCCAAAATATCGACAAGTTCCTGAACCGCGCCCGCCGATTTCTGCAGTGCTGCGCGCTCGTCGTTGCTTAGGGAAATTTCGATGATCTGCTCGACGCCGTTTTTACCAAGTTTTGCCGGAACACCGACAAACAAACCATTGATGCCGTATTCACCTTCAAGATAGACAGCACACGGCAGTATTTTCTTTTTATCCTTGAGGATAGCCTCAGCCATTTCAACGGCACCGAGAGAAGGCGCATAAAATGCCGAGCCGGTTTTTAGAAGCCCGACGATTTCGGCACCGCCATTGGCCGTGCGGTCAACGATCGCATCTATCTTGTCTTCCGGCAGAAGCTCGGTCACAGGGATTCCGGCGCATGTTGAGTAACGCGGCAGCGGAACCATAGTGTCGCCGTGTCCGCCAAGTACAAATGCCGTCACATTTTCAACCGATACATCCAATGCCTCAGCTAGAAAACAACGCATGCGTGCGGAATCCAAAACCCCGGCCATGCCGATGACGCGGTTTTTTGGAAAACCCGAGCGCTTAAATGCGACTTGGGCCATAGCATCGAGTGGATTGGACACGATGATTATAAAAGCTTCAGGTGAATGCTTTGCGATCTCTTCTGTTACCGATCCAACGATGTCGGAGTTGGTCTTTAGCAGATCGTCGCGGCTCATTCCCGGCTTGCGGGGAAGCCCGGCAGTGATGATCACAACGTCGGAATCTGCCGTTTCATCATATCCATTCGTTCCAACGAGCTTTACGTCAAAGCCGTCAATCGGTGCCGATTGAGCCAAATCGAGCGATTTTCCTTGTGGGGTACCTTCGACGATATCGACCAACGTGACATCAGCCAATTCCTTACTCGCGATCCAATGTGCCGCCGTTGCGCCCACATTTCCCGCACCGACAACCGTAATTTTATTTCTTCCAGCCATTATAAAATTTTCCTCTCAGATAAATATTTAGTGTGTTAAAACGAATAGTGCATTTTGTCATAGTTGACGAAAAACGGCAAAACAGACAGAATTCTTTTGGACTGGAGCGTGGCATCCTTACATGCAATGAGTGCGATACCACGAAAACCGGAATAAATATCGGTCGAGTTATATTATATTCCTCGGGTTTACTTAAGATTCTTAGCGTTAAGAAACGCTCATCGCAAGCGCGGACGCTTTCGCTCCAATCAGATTTCTTACTTTTAAAAACTCAAATTATGCAAAAGTCACTATTACTAATCGTATCGATCGTTTGTTTTATTAACCCTTATGTGTTTTCTCAAAAATCCGACGCAGAAATTTCCGGCAAACGCTACAAACGAATTGTCGTCAGAGGCGCAACCGTCGTTGATGGAAACGGCACTCCTGCTACGGGCCCAAAGGATATCGTCATCGAAAACGACAAGATCCTACGGATTGTCGGGCTGAATCCGGTTGCGGTTAAGGCGGGTACGGCCAGGCGCCCTCCGAAAGGCGACGTTGAAATTGATGCGGCCGGCAAATTCGTTATACCTGGTTTGATCAATGCGCATGGGCATACTCATGAGGGCCGCGGCGGGATTCCGATGGAGGTCGAATACTGCCAAAAACTCTGGCTTGCATCGGGGCAGACGACGATCAGGGAGCTTGCCGCTCCGAGCAAAGCTCTTAAGTGGCGGGAGCAGAGCGAGAAGAATGAGATCGCTGCACCGCGCATGTTCGTATATACGACTTTTCCGGGGGCGAGTTCACAGGAACAGGCAAGACAGCGCGTACGCGAAATAAAGCAAAAGGGCTTTGATGGGATCAAGCTTTTTGCCGTCGACCGTGACATTATGGCGGCTTTGATGGATGAAGCCAAAAAACAGGGTCTTCGCGTTGCGCACCACACGGGAGTTGCCGAAACCAACACCTGGGACGACATAAAATTTGGCACAACGAGTATCGAACACTGGTATGGTATTCCCGAGGCGGCAATTGCCAACGGACGCCAGAATTATCCCTCTGATTATAATTATTCAGACGAGGTCGACCGCTTTCGATATGCCGGAAGACTCTGGCGCGAAGCGGATTGGGATCGGTTAATGAAGGTTTTTGACGCGATGATCGCGGCAGGAGTAGCCTGGGACCCAACGCTTAACATTTACGAGGCTTCCAGGGATCTGCAAAAAGCTCAGACCGATCCGGCATATAAAGATTATCTGCACCCGACGCTTGAAAAATTCTTTATCCCAAACCCGGCCAATCATGGATCGTACTTTATCGGATGGACCTCGACCGACGAGGCATACTGGAAAGAGAATTATCGAATATGGATGAAAGCGCTCGTTGAATTTGAACGACGCGGCGGCCTTATCGGTGCGGGTGAAGATGCCGGGTTCATTTATAAGATGTACGGTTTTGGCTTGTTGCGGGAATTGGAGCTTCACCAGGAAGCCGGCTTTCACCCACTGATGGTCATTAAACATGCGACGGGCAACAACGCAAAAATTCTCGGTGTCGAAGATAGAATCGGACGCATACGTGTGGGCTACAAGGCTGATCTATTGGTTGTGAATGGAAACCCGCTTGAAGACCTGAAGGTGCTTTATCCAACCGGAACCGAAACGATCGTCGATGGAAAAGTGGTAAAAACCGGCGGGATCGAATGGACGATCAAGGACGGTATTCCTTTCCATGCGCCGACGTTGGCCAAAGAGGTTCGGGAAATTGTTGCCGGCGCCCGCCGCAATCTCAGGGCCCAATAGAATATTTGGTTTACCGTTTGTCTTTGGATCGGACTCACGAATATGAGCTTAACGGATAAGCTGCAAAACCTGGCAGGGAATTCGGTCGACGAACTCGAGCTGATCTACAGGGAGTACGGCACCGCTCCCGGTTTTTTGAACGACGTAACCCGACTTGCCCAAAACGATTCCGTTGAGGGAAATGCTACCTGGTTGTTGAAGAAGCATCTTGAGTCGGGGAACAAGCCGGATGAGGAAGAGACATCGAGTGTTTGGAAGCTCCTGCCAATGCTTGCAAACTGGGAGGCCAGACTCCACCTGTTGCAGTGCTTTTCACTGCTCAGAATGAGTGTTCGTGAGAAATCCCTGATCGAATCCTTTCTTCGTGAAAATCTCGGGAGTCGAAATAAATTCGTCAGGGCTTGGTCGTACAGCGGTTTCTACCTGTTCGCAAATGAATTTCCCGAGTTTCGTGGGGAAGCCAGGCAGTTGATCGACACCGCGTTGCACAGCGAATCAGCCTCTGTAAAAGCGAGGATTAGAAATGTAACAAAGAAAGGTTTTCTGGCCGACAAAGTCGGGAAATAGCCTCTCGCTGAAATCTAAACGGCTTCCGATTGTGACGTAAAATTAAACTCCTTTAGTTTCAAAGCGGGCATTAACGACGCTCTTCCGCCTCCGATTCTCTCGGTCTCACCGATCATCTCAACATTTCCATCAGCCAGCATTCCGATCAGAGATTGGTTAAAACGGAAGTTTTTCACCGGATATGCGATCTTTCCGTTTTCAACCATCCAGACTCCGTCACGCGTCAATCCGGTTACGCTTGCCGTCCGCGCATCGGTCGTTCGGATATACCAAAAGCGCCCGATCAAAAGGGCCTTTTCCGTATTTTCGATCATCTTTTCCAGCGCGATCGATTTTGCTCCGGATTCGAAGATAGCATTTACCGGACCCGGAGTCGGTTTAACGTTTTTACGCTTTGCCCAAAAACGCGAATAGGTCAGATTCTCAAGAACGCCGTCTTTTACGAGGTAGAATTTTTCCGCCGGAAGTCCGGCCTGGGCGGACGATGAAGCCGGAACTTCAGCATTCCATGGGTCGCTGTAAAGATTTACGCGCTTGT
Organism: Pyrinomonadaceae bacterium; assembly: GCA_013003295.1. Lineage (GTDB taxonomy): Bacteria > Acidobacteriota > Blastocatellia > Pyrinomonadales > Pyrinomonadaceae > Aridibacter. The sequence goes on from JABDJV010000001.1 coordinate 29,319, forward strand.
CAAAGATCTGTTGGCCAAGTTTCGTTTTTCCGCCTTTTTCCGAAAACGGGCTACGGCCTTCTTCTGCCCGACGCGCGTTAAACTGAAAGGCGATTCTTCCGACCAGGTCCGCAACTGCCTGCGGTTCAAGGATCACCGGATAAACTCCGGCTTCGATGATTCTCGCATTTCGCCCTTCGACGGCCTTACGGATCGATTCATTCGCAATCCGCTCGGTATCGAGCTCATTAAGGTCTATCTTGCTCCGGCTAAAATACCCCGAGCTCTTACCGTCCGGTGTTCGCGCGGTTATGGAGAGATTTGCATAAGTACTTTTTTCAAAGTTAAAGTTCTTGTTTTTAGTTGCGAATCCGCCTGCAAATGCGCGGGCCTCATGAAATCCTGCACTGATCACACCCGCTTTATCACTTTTCTTGAGAATTTCACTCACACTCTTAGCGCGGTCTTTAAGAGGGACATTTGCCGTGTTTTCCGAGAACCTCTTCGACTCCTTGTATTTTTGCTGTCCCAAAGTCGGCAAATATTGTCTGTCAACGGGCGATATCTTCGCGATCTCCTCAGCTTGCTCGACCATGGCTTTGAGACTCTCATCGGCTAAATCAGTGGTCGATGAAGAGCCTCGCCGCTTATTGATCCAAACCGTAATACCGGCTCCCCGTTCGACGGTGTTTCCGCTCGTCAAAAAGGCATTGCGGGCAAACCGAAGGTGGGAATACTTTTCACTGTTTACAGAC
>JABDJV010000042.1 GCA_013003295.1 Pyrinomonadaceae bacterium
AAAGGCGATGTTTGGATGTTTGATTATAAGATGATTATCGGGATTCAGATCGTTGGCGCGATCTGTGCAAGCAGGGATGCTTGCGCTCCGGCTGAACGATCAGTGCAAGCAGAGGGATGTTTGCGCTCCAAAGGGAAGGATGCTTGCGCTCCGGTGGCGACAAGACTTCGCCGATACGAAGTTTTCGCATCTTATGATCGTTTCGCGGGGGAATTATCGACGAAGCCGTTTAGACTACGCCTAATTCACTCCCGCTACCGACTTTTTTTCGCCCACCTCGTAGGTCACCGGGGTCAGCCATTCAGCATTGTTCGGTGCCGGCCGCTCGCCACGTATGACCTTGAAGTATTCATCCTGGAGTATCTTGGTCATTTCGCCGCGTTTGCCGGGTCCGACGGTGATACGATCGACCGAACGGATCGGCGTGATCTCGGCAGCTGTTCCGCTAAAGAAGAGCTCGTCGGCGAGATAAAGACCGGCTCGCTGGATCGTGGTCTCAACCACCTCAATTCCCAAATCTTTGGCTATCGCAATTATTGAATCGCGTGTGATTCCGGGCAGAACGGCTGATCCAAGCGGCGGTGTGATCAGTTTGCCATTGTTTACGAGGAAAAGATTCTCTCCGGAGCCCTCGGAAACAAAGCCTCGATCGTCGAGCGCGATTCCCTCGGAAAACCCGCCGAGGATCGCCTCCATTTTGATCAGCTGCGAATTCATGTAATTCGCACCCGCTTTTGCCATCGAAGGCATTGAATTTGAAGTGATACGCGTCCAGCTTGAAACGCAAACGTCGATCCCGTTTTCGAGCGCTTCTTCGCCAAGATATTTACCCCATTCCCAAACGGCGATGTAAGCGTCAAGCGGGTTTGGGAAAGGATTTACACCAAATGCAGGGTTATCTTCATCTAGCCCGCGGAAGATTATCGGCCGTATATAGCATTCCTCAAGACCGCTCAATCCGACGAGATCTACAGCGCCCTTGCAAAAATCCTGGTCCGTGAGATCAATATCCATCCGATAGATCTTGGCGGAATTCATCAATCGCCGCATATGCTCGTTGAGTCGAAAAATCGCCGAGCCATTTTCTCCTTTGTAACAGCGGATCCCTTCAAAAACGCTCGAACCATAGTGGATCGCATGGGTCATAACGTGTACGCGGGCATCATCCCAATCGATAAATTCTCCGTTGTGCCAAACCTTTGACGCCACCTTTTTAGTATTTACATCTTTTGCTGCCATAATTTTTCCAAACTCCTCGAAATATATAAATGCGTTATGTGATTATAAGAATTAATTATTTAGGAATAAACAAACGAATTGCCGTGAATACCGAAAATGATAGGAATGACGGGATTGTTTAATTCCTTATAAGCATAGTATAAAGATAGGGTTTGAGGCAAGAGGGTGGACATTGATCATTGAGCATTTAGCATTGATCATTTGGGGCTGTGAAATGGGAAAGGGTACAGGAGACTAGGAGACAGGTGACGGGAGACGGGAGACAGGAGACAGGAGACAGGAGACAGGAGACGGAGTCAGGAGACGGGAGACGGGAGTCAGGAAACAATTGGTGTTTTCCAGGAATAATTTCTACAAAGTCTGAAATCCATGCCAATGCCAAATGTTCAATGGCCAATGTTAAATGCTAAATGCTAAATGTTAAATGTTAAATGTTAAATGAAAAACGCAGGATAATGCTGGTCGTTGGCGAGGCTTCCGGAGATTCGCACGGTGCGAAGCTCGTTGAATCGTTAAGGAAAAGTGCGCCTGAAATCGACTTTGAGTTTTTTGGCACCACCGGGAAAGAAATGCGGGCGGCGGGCGTCGAAACGGTGGTCAAGGCTGATGAATTCGCGATCGTCGGTGTCCCTGAGGTAGCAAAAGCAATACCGATGTTTTTGGGTGTGCTGAAGAAACTAAAAACAGCTGCAGAAATGAAAAATCCCGACGTAGCGGTGCTGATCGATTTTCCAGAATTTAACCTGAAACTTGCGAAAGCGCTGAAAAAGAGAGGATTTAAGATCGTTTACTATATCTCGCCGCAGCTTTGGGCCTGGCGAAAATACCGTATGCGGACAATCGAAAATCATGTTGATCTGCTGCTGACGATCCTGCCCTTTGAAAAGGACTGGTATGCCGGGCAGGGAATTCACAATGTTGAATATGTCGGAAATCCGCTGGCCGGGGAGGTCAGGTCTGCATTAAGCCGTGAAGAGTTTTGTAAGAAACACGGGTTGGACCTATCTAAACCAATAATTGCCCTTTTAGGCGGGAGTCGTGGCAAAGAGGTCTCCCGGATCCTGCCCGTATTGTTTGAGACCGCGACTTTGATGAGTCGGGAGGATAAAAACCTACAATTTGTAAATGCTCTTGCCACCACCCGAAATTTGGACGAGGTTGAGAAGGCAAAAGAAGTTGTTACACAACAAGGGATCGATTTGCCCGGGAATTTGATCACCGTTCAAAACGAAACCTACGAAGCCTTGTGCGCCGCGGATGCGGCTGCTGTAACGAGTGGAACAGCTACGCTGGAGGCAGCGATCATCGGAACGCCCTTGACCGTCGTTTATAAAGGTACCGATTTAAATTATCGTCTTTTGCGCCCTTTGATCTCGGTCGAGAGTTTTGGCCTGGTAAATCTGATCGCGGGCCGGAAACTAGCGAAGGAACTGATCCAGGATGATCTCACGGCTGAAGGCCTTAGCAAAGAACTCTTTCGGCTTCTGGATCAAAAGGTGAACAAAAAGATGCGCGAAGATCTTGGCTGTATAAAAGAAAGTCTCGGCGATGGAGGCGCTTCAAAACGAGCGGCCGAAGCGATCCTGAAGCAAATCAAAATTGCGCAATAATGCCGAGCGCGCAGTATATGCTCGTAATGATCTCGCAGGGTAAGAAGCTAGTCACCATCGGTCTCTTCCGCTTCCGCTTTCTCCGGCGGCAGTTCGACATCAAGCTCGTCCAAACTAACTTCGACCGATTTCCTGCCAACCATGTCTTCGCGGTGCAGCGGAAGCAGGAAGACCGGGCAGAGAGTCTCTTCAATTACTTTAAGCGCAACACTTCCGATCGGGATCTGATCCGAGCGGTCGACGCCGCCGCGGCCGTGCGAACTCATCATGATCAGGTCGATCTTTTCAGCCTGGCTTTCTGCAAGGATCGAGCGCGCTGGCCCGGACCCCGAAACTTCGGCATCGATATTCAATCCCTCCTCATGCAGTGTTCTGGCAACATTATCCAGATACTGCTTGATCTTTTCGCCATAGCCTTCGGATTCGGAACCTTCCGGCACCGAGAATAAATGAACCTTGCTGTCGAAATGATTTGCAAATGCACGGATATACGGGAGTACCTGCTCAGCTGCCTCAGAACCATCGAGCGCCACGAGGATGTTTTTGAACTCCGAACGGCGGCTGCGCCAATTGTTCGTGGGGCGAATAAGAAGTACGGGTGTAGAAGTATTTTGAATCACCCTCTGGGCCATACTCTTTGTGATGATCTGACCGATTTCGAATTTCCCGCGTGTTGTCATCACGATCAGGTCTGCGTTCATTTCACGCGATACTGCATCGATCTCTGAGGCAGGTTCACCGTAGCGATAGTGGGTTTTAACCTCCAAGTTGTCGTCGCGGATCAATTGGCTGACCAGGCTGATATATTTTTGCAGTTCCGTTCGATGTTCGATCATCTGGGCATCGGTCATATGAATGTTCTCTTCAGCTTCCTCGTTTTCGACACATATGATCTCAAGCTCTGCATTGTACGCCCTTGAGAATGCACGCGCGGTTGCAAGCGCCTGTTCAGCAAGAGAAGAGCCATCGAGCGGTACAACTATCTTGTGGAACGGAACTTCATCAAGCTGAATTTCGGTAAGAGAGGTTGGGTAATATTTTTGTTCCGCAATTACGGCACCGAGTCTTTCCTCGACCGAGGGCGGGCTTCCAAGACGCTTTCGATAATAAGTGAAGCCAATATAGAGAGCAGGTATTAAAACGAAGTAGAGCCAGGCGCCTTCCATAAAGCGTTCCTGAAAGATTATAACTGTTGCAATGGTGGCGAGTGCGGTTGCCAGGACAGTACCGATCAAAGAGAAAAAATTCCCGAATGAAAGATCCTGACGTAAATACCTGAAAAGACGTTTTGCCGCTGCCCAGCCGGTCATGCTC
>JABDJV010000049.1 GCA_013003295.1 Pyrinomonadaceae bacterium
ACATAAGCCTGATCATAATTTGTCAAATATTCCTCAAGCCATTCGACCGTCTGAACATCCAGATGATTTGTCGGCTCATCAAGCAATAAAAGGTCCGCTTCCGACAGCAAAAGCCTGACCATTCCAAGTCGGTTTTTCTGGCCGCCCGAAAGTTTATCGGTCTCAAGGTTCCAATCTTCCTTCGAAAACTTTAATCCAAGGAGTATGGCTTCGGCCCGCGCAGTGTATTCGAATCCTCCTTGCTGCTCAAAAGCGGTCTGCAGATCGGCGTATTCTTCCAGAATCTCATCAGAGGAATCCTCGGCCATTGCGATTTCTAGCTGGCGCATCCGAGCTTCAATATCGTGAAGTTTTTTGAATGCAGTCAGTGCCGCCGTATGCACGGTTTCGTTTTCTGTGAAATCCACATGCTGCTCGAGCAACCCGATCTTTAAACCCTTCGCCTTCGAGAGATCGCCGGAATCGGCCGATTCTTCACCGGTAACGATTCGAAACAGAGTGGTCTTCCCGGCACCGTTTCGTCCTACAAGACCAACTTTTTCGTACGGGTTCACCTGAAACGAAACTCCTTTTAATATTTCGTTTCCACTATAGGTTTTATGGATCTCGGAGAGTTTAAAAAGCATTCTTAGATTGAAAAAGAGGCGGGAAAGCCCGCCTCAAATGTTAACCAGGATAGAAAGCGAAGATCACTTCTTGTCATCCTTTTTCTCGTCTTTCGCCTTGCCGTCGTTGTTTGAGTCCGACTTCGCGTCTTCCTTTTTTTCATCCGGCTTTTTCTCGTCAGCCTTCTTCTCGTCCGCTTGCTTCTCATCATTTTTCGAATCAGCGTTTGAATTAGACTCCGTGTTCGAGTTGGATTCCTTCTTTTCCTTATCTTCGCCAGTGCTTGCAGGCCGGGCACCGCTCAATTCATTCGGATTTTCAACGACTTTTCGGGCGAGGTAATTCTCGATCTTTGCCTCATCCATCGCTATTGCGGCATAGGACGCGCTCAATAGCTGCTTTCTCGCGTTAACCAGCGCGTTTGTTATCTCTTCCTTTACGCCGGGCGTCTCAAGCGTCCTATCCTCGTCCTTTTCTTTTTTACTTTGAAGTTTCAGGAACAATAATCTTCCTTCATACGGTATAACCTGTGGAACAATTTGCCCGGTCTTTAGCTTTGTCATGACGAAGGTCGCGAAATTTGCACCAAAAGTCTGTTTCATTTGCTCTTCGGTAAAATAACGCCAATCGCCGCCGCGCAGCTTTGTATTCGGGTCTTCGCTCTTCTCTCGCGCAACAGTTGCAAAATCCGCCCCCTGTACGAGCTGCTGTCCGATTTCTTTTGCCTTTAACTGAGCTTCAGCTTCGGTGGTCGTTGTGTCATCTTCGCTGGTTTTTCGCGGATCGATAACGATAGCGGCGAACTGAGCTCCCCGTTTCTGCTTGAATCCTTCCTTGTTACCGTTATAGAACGCTTCAATCTCGCTGTCCTTGGGCGGCTCGACTTTTCCGGCGATCTTGTCAACAAGCTTTTGAATCGCAAGCTGCCTTTTGATCTTTTCGCGAAGGGTCTCCTCGGTTTCACCGGCTTCCTTCATGCGTTTATCAAATTCCTCCTGCGAAACGCCTGAGCTGGTCTTCATTTTGTTCAAACCGGATTTAACCTCTTCATCAGTCGGGATTGTACCCTCGGTCTCAGCCTTTTGGTACATTACCTCTTGCTGGATCAGTTGTTCCAAAACCTGCAAACGTGCCTTCGCCAGTTCGAGCTGAGAAAGCTTGCTTTCCTGCCCCTGCGCTTGCTGCTTAATAGCCCGCTCTACTTCAACCAACTTGATCGACGTGCCGTTTACGGTAGCGGCAACCTCATTCGGGTCGACGTTGGAAGTAGAGTCCGATGAATTTCCGTTTGTATTCGCGTCCGGACAACCTGCTAAAAAAATTGTAAATAGTGCCAATATGGCAATCGTTAGAAACTTAAATTTAGTTTTTCGCACTGTGGCTTTTACTCCTTAAAAAATAACTGCTTATATCATTGCTTGATTAAGTGTGATAATTTTGTTATAAATCTTGTTTTTGAGTTTGTTGACAAACTCTGTTTGTACACCTCGTTTTTATTTTACTGGAGGCAACTATAATGGCAAAAAGATGCGACATATGCGGCAAAGGACCAATGTTTGGTAATAACGTTTCGCACGCAAATAATAAGACCCGCCGGCGTTTTAATCCGAATTTACAAAGGATTCGCATTCAACTTCCGAATGGCGGCGTTGATCGAAAGAAAGTTTGTACCCGATGCATCAAATCGGGAAAGATCAATAAAGCTGTAAAAGCGGCTTAAGCATTTGATATACAAGCTGTTAAATAGGTTGCCAAGCACTAAACATTCTTCGTTGGTGCTTGGTTTTTCTTTTTATTCAACCGTGGCAATGCAATCAATCTCAACCCTGGCATCCCGCGGCAAGCGGGCCGCTTCGACCGTTGCCCTCGCGGGTTTGTTTTCGCCAAAATATCTTCCGTAAACTTCGTTCATCGCGGCGAAATCATTCATATCGGCCAAAAAAACAGTCGTCTTTACGACACTGCCTAAATCAGCACCCGATGCTTCCAAAACCGCGCTTAAGTTACGCAATACCTGCTCGGTTTGTTCAGAAATATCCTCGGATACAAACGCTCCCGTCTTCGTATCGATCGGAATCTGTCCCGATAAGAAAACCATGTTCCCAACTTTCACCGCCTGTGAATAAGGTCCGATCGCTCCGGGTGCATTTTCAGTTGAAATTATTTCTTTCACAATTAATACAAAATAAAAATACTTACCTGAACAAAAGGCGAATAATAACAGAATAACGCCGAAAAGCAAAGCTAAATGACCTTCAGAGACCTGAGAAATTAAAGTTGTTTCGGACTGTTTACCCGCTCTACATTTATTATTCCCGAGACATTCTTAACCGAGCTGATTACCTTGTCCAGGTGTTTTTTATCAAAGACTTCCACCGTTACCTCGATCAGCCCCTCATCGCGGTTGGAAACGCGCGCTCTTGCGTCTCGTATGTTTGTCTTAATTTCCGAGATCGCGTTGGTTATTCCTGCAAGCATTCCGGTTCGATCCTCTGTAGTAACGAAAAGACGCACGGACTGAATTTGTTTCTGGTCGTTCTTTGCCCATTCTACATCGACTATTCGGTCCTTATTGACCATTAGATGTTTCACATTCGTACAGCGCTTATTGTGAACAACGATACCCTTACCCAACGAGATATAACCGATGATCTCCTCGCCTCTTAGCGGATTGCAGCACCTAGCGCGGGTCGTCAGAAGATTATCGACCCCCTTAACAACGATCGCATCTTCGCCCAAGCCGATAAACTTCTTAACGGCTTTCATTCCCGTCTCCAATCGGGAATCTTCCTTCTTCTCAGGATCCAGTTTGTCGAATCTTTCCGGACCCAGAATTTTACCCAGGGCGTTTCTCGGGAGGGTTTTACCATATCCGATCGACGCCAACAGGTCCTCGCCCCGAGCCAAGCCGTACTCGTTTGCGGCTCTCGTCAATTCGTCGACGTCACCCACGATCTTTTTGGATGAAAGACCAAATTTCTTTGCCTCCTTTCCGAGAAGCTTGCGGCCCATTTCTATCGAATCGAGGCGCTGTTGCTTTGCGATCCACTGTCTTATCCGGCTCCGCGCCCGTGAGGTGACCACATGATTCAGCCAATCTCTTGAAGGCTTCGAATTTTTTGTCGTGAGGATCTCAACGACGTTGCCGTTCTGAATTTTTGTTCTTAGCGGAACGATCCGACCATTTATTTTTGCTCCCGTACAGCTATCACCAACTTCAGAGTGAATGGCATAGGCAAAATCGATCACCGTTGCCCCGCGAGGCAGCTCAACGATCTTTCCCATCGGAGTAAAGGTGTAAACATCTTTCGGGTAAAGATCGAGCTTGAGAGATTCAATAAAATCTTCAGAATCCTCATTCGCCTCCGTGGTTTCAACCAGCGGTAGCAGCAGCTTTTCAACCGTTTTCCGCAGAACATCGACACTCTGGTCATGCTCCTCACCGAGCTTATTGTCCTTATATCTCCAATGTGCCGCTACTCCTTCTTCTGCGACGTAGTGCATCTCCTGCGTGCGGATCTGAACTTCAAATGCCTGCCCGCCTTCACCGATTACCGACGTATGGAGCGACTGATACAAATTGTCGCGAGGATTTCCGATCCAATCTTTAAATCGCTCAGGAACCGGGGTCCAAATATCATGAATAACACTGAGGGCCAGATAACAGTTTCTTTTTTGATCAGTAGTAATGATCCGAACCGCGATCAAATCATAAACATCATCAATCTTCAGCCCTCGCTTTTTCAATTTCTTCCATAGAGAGTATAAACGCTTGAGCCGGCTTTGGATTTCGACGAATGGGACCTCATTCTCATCAAGTTTTTCTTTTATCGTTGCCGTTATCTTTTTCAAATACGCTTCTAATTGCGGACGGCGCTTCTCGATCTCTTTCGAAAGGTTTTTATACTCCTGGGGATGTAGATTCTTAAACGAAAGATCTTCCAACTCGCTTCGGATCTTTCCCATCCCTAGCC
>JABDJV010000357.1 GCA_013003295.1 Pyrinomonadaceae bacterium
GTATGATCCTGCCAAACGGCTGGTCGGTCGAAGTTAAGATTCCATTTAAATCATTACGATACCAGGCCGGAAAAGGGAAGTTCTGGGGTGTGGATTTCTGGCGGCGTATTGACCGTTTAAACCGGGAGATCGATGGCTGGATGCCGATGGTAAGGGGAGTATCCGAACTCCAGCAGCTTGGAAAAATTACCGGTCTTGATGAAATAAAAACCGAAAGAACCCTGGAAATAACTCCCAGCGTGACAATTTCCGAAAATGGTGAGCGGATCGCCGATGTGAATCAGCCGGACGGTTCACGTTTTCAAAATCGCCCGATCGGGACTGATGTCGGCGTTAGCATAAAGTATCAGATCACACCCAATATAACCCTGGATGCGGCAATCAACCCTGATTTTGCCGAGGTAGAAGCAGATGCCCCGGTGGTTCGTGCGAACCAGCGCTTTCCGATTTTCTTCCCAGAAAAGCGTACGTTTTTTCTTGAAGGGATCGACATTTTCAGGTCCCGGCTTCAGATCGTCAATACCAGAAATATCGCCAATCCCGATGTTGCTGTAAAACTTACCGGAAAGATCGGGTCAAATACTTTTGGAATCCTTGGTGCCGTTGATGATTTTCCGATCTCAGATGATTTTCCAGAAGGCGAAAAAGCCTATGCCGGTGTTCTGCGGCTGCGTCGGGATATTGGCGAGAACTCGAGTCTTGGTCTTTTTGCCACGCAGTATCATCGCGGTTCCGACCGGCACAACAGTCTATTTGGCTTCGACGGAAAGTTCCAGATTGATTCGCGAACCGTTTTCGATTTCGAAGCGGTTGCGACATATTCAAAACGATTCTTTTACAATCCTGACATTGATGACAGCGAGTACAGAGGGGGAACCGGGGTCGCTTATCGGGCCCGATATGATTACACTGGCAGAAATCGCGGCTGGAATCTCAGTGTTAGTGGCCGCAGTGCGGATTACCGGGCGGATTTGGGGTTTACCCGGCGAACGAATTCCCATGGCGCGGATTTTGGCTTTCGAATCCAATCTGAACCAAAGCCGAGAAACACCTTGATCGGGATCGTTACACGCTCCTCCCTCGGAATTGATATCGACGAGAGTGGGCGCCTCCAGGGCGCGCGAGCCAGTTCAAGGGCTCAGTTTAACTTTCAGAAACAGCTCGAAATAGATTTTAGCGGCGGCGTTAGCCGGGAAAACTTGTACGAAGACGAGTTTGGAGCACGGCGCAATGCCAATCAGCTCGGTGAGTTTTTTGGCGAACCGGATCGAGCTACTACTCAGGTCTTTGGCGAGGTCGGTATCGAAAAGAACTTTGGCAAACTGTTTGGTTTTGAAGCGGAATTGGGATTTTCAAAGAATGCCTTTGATCTCGATTTTGGTGCAAGCGAGCGTTACCCACGAGTAAGTCCTGCGGCCCTTCTAGGCGACGAAAGGCTGGATCCCGGAACGGGATTTCTTCTCCGGTACGAGCTTGGGATTCGTATTCAGCCAACTGATCCGTTTAATGTCAGATTAAGCTACGATCGTAGACGTTTGAAAAGAGATGACACGGGGCTGATCGCTTTTGATTCAAACATTTTCTCACTCCGGTCAACATATCAATTTACACGTTTCGTCTTTGCCCGCACGAGAGTTGATTATGAAACCGTCGACGGGAGCCTCAATAGCCAACATTTGTTTGGCTGGAATCCAAGCCCCGGAACAGCGTTTTATTTGGGTTACAATGACAACTCGGGTTATCGTGCTTTCAACGAATTCAATAATCAATTTGACCCGGGCTTCCGACGCTATGGCCGCAGCTTTTTTATTCGAATGTCCTACCTGTTTAGAAAGAGCTTCTAATAATGTCAGAACCGCGAGTGTTAGCCACCGGGCCCATACGCAGCAGAATCGTAAGTCTGATCCCCAACAACGACACTCGGCAACTTTTCATATGACCAAGAACCCACCAGCTTACGCAAGGTGGTTGACCCGTTTGAAACATTTTTTCAAGCGGGCGATTCGTGCCGTGCAAGGTTTTTATTCTCGACCGTTCTTACTGTAGAAGCAATTGCTTCCAGGGAGATCGGTAGAATGAATCATTTGAGCAAACTAAGGTCAGCACACATGGGCGCGGTTAATTCGGTATTCGTGAATCTCGAAGCCGGTGTAGTTATTGGATTGGACGAGGATTCGATAAGGATCTGGGATCCCGTTAAAGGGGTCGAGCTTCACGCATACGACGCTAAAAACACCGATGACGTTATAATATCCGGAATGACCTCGATGTACCGTTTTGTTTAACTAAAAAAATGGCAGCTGCGAATCAAACCGCCGCTACCATTTCTTTCTTACTCAGAACAGACTATTTACCCGAAGCCTTCACATCATTTAAGAGAATCGGCTCTCCAAAACCCAATTCCTTCAATCGCGAAAGCTGAGTTTTCGCATCGCCAACAACGAGCCAGATCATTTTGTTTGTGTCGAGATATTTTTCAGAGAGCTCTTTGATATCACCCACTGTCATCGACTTTACGACCGCTTCACGTCTTTTTACGTAATCGTAATCCCAGCCGTATTTGCTGATGTTGTTCAGCAAGTTTAGTTTAGCATTCGCCGTTTCAAATGCGCGGGCATTACTCTTGATCAAAAACCCTTTTGTCGTTTCAAGGTCTTTTTCACCGAACATCTCGGGATAATCGTCCAGGATCTTTTTGACCAGTTGAGCTCCTTCCAATGTTACGTTGCTCCGAATTCTGCTAAAGATGTAAAAAGGTCCAGGCTCCTTCGTGCCCTGGAAAGTAGAGAAAATACCGTATGTGTATCCCTTTCCTTCCCGAAGTTGTTGCGTTAATTCGGAAGCGAATCCGCCTCCGCCCAAACGATAATTCATGATCGTCGCCCGATAGTAATCCTTGTCGGTAACCGCCAGGGCCGGGTATCCAAAATAAATCACCGATTGTTTTGAATTTGGGACATCATAAAAATAGACTCTGGATTCTTTTGGTTTATCCGGCGTCTGATACTTCGGAATCGAAACCTGTTTCCCATTCCAGCGCTTCGCCAGGCCCTTGAGCGATTTTTCGACCGTCCTACGATCGATGTCACCGACAACACCCATCCGCGAAATCATTGGTGAAAAATTCCTTTGGTAAAATGCCTTCAAATCGTCAATAACAATTGAATCTACGGAATCGATGGTTCCCAAAATATTTCGTGAGCGAATATTCTTTTCACCATAAACCAACTTATTGAATTCGCTCTGAGCAATAGCCGTCGGATTTGCCGATCGGGCGCGTATCTGGTTTATGGTTTGACGCTTGATCCGTTCAAATTCTTTCAAATCCCACCGCGGTTCAAGCAACATTTCCTCTACGAGAGCTAAAGTTTTTTGATAGTTCTTTGACAAAGTGTTGGCTCGGATTGTTATTTCTTCCGTGCCGGCTGAAACATTTATTGATGCGCCGAGCTGTTGGATCGCCTCTTCAAGTTCCTGAGGCGTTTTATTTTTCGTGCCCTGCGACATCAATTCAGCGGTTAGATTTGCCACGCCGACCTTACTGGTATTGTCGAGAAGTTGACCACCTTCAACAGAAACAACGAAATCTACAAGAGGAACCTCCGAATTCTGTATGCCAAAAACACGCATTCCGTTTTTGAGTTTTGTCTCCCAAACTACAGGAACTTTTACCTCAGGAGCCGTTCCGTAGGGCGGTTCCTTCGTGCGATCAAAAGTAGATGGAGTGCGTTCGTATTCGGCCTTCACATTCGGGTTGACCTTATCGTCTTTTTGAGCGATCGATTCTTCTTTTACCTCGGCTTTTTTGGAGCCTTCGATTGCCAATTGTGCCTGTCCTTTGGGAACAAAACTCGTCACTACATAATTCTTGTCCTTAATATATTTATCGTAAACGCGCCTTACGTCATTTGTTGAAACTGCCAGAATACTCTCAATCTCTTTTTCAATGAACCCCGGATCGCCAGTGTATATGTTGTAAAGTGCCAGCTGAGAGCCTTTGCCTAATACACTCGAAAGACCATTGTAAAACTGCGTTTCCTGCCCGGCTTTGATTCGCGCCAGGTCTTTTTCGGAAATTCCTTCTTTTTCAAATAACGAATAGGCCTCGTCGATAGCTTTGTTTACCTCGTCGAGATCTTTTCCGTTAAACGCGCGCGCGATCAGGTAAACCTGCCCGGCAAGCTCATCTGTTCGGTGAAAAGCGTTTACACCGGGCACAAGTTTCTTATCTTCTACTAAAACCTTATAAAGCGGGGCTTTTTTTCCCTGAGAAAGATATTGAAAGAGAACATCGAGAGCATATTGATCCGGATGGTATTGCTCTACTGTCGGGTAAGAGCGTGTTAATTGCGGAAGGCGGGCAAAATTATCTTCATGGTAGAGTTTCTTAATTTCATTGACGACGCCCGGGCGCTTGGGTAAGGGTTTAACTGCTTCACCGCGCTTGATCTCGCTGAAATACTTCTTAACCCATTTTTTTGCCTGGATGGGATCAAAATCTCCGGCGACGGTCAAAGTTACATTATTCGGAACGTACCAGCGACGGAAAAACTCCTTCACGTCGGCCAAGGTAGCCGCCTGGAGATCATCAAGCGAACCGATCACCTGCCAATTGTAGGGATGATCCTCCGGGTACAGGTTTTTATCGATTACGTAAAAATTATGACCGTAGGGCGCATTATCGACACCCTGCCGTTTTTCGTTTTTTACAACCTGCTTCTCCTTTGCCAGCACCGGGTCGGTAACGGTATTGATAAACCAACCAAGTTTATCGGCCTCCGCCCAAAGCATTTTTTCAAGCGCGTCGTTCGGAACCGTTTGCAGGTAGTTTGTGCGGTCCCTGGAGGTAGAGCCGTTTGCGCCCGAACCGCCTATTCTCGCAGACATCTTATCGAGCCCGCCCTTGCCCAAATTCTCGGATTCGAGGAATAAGAGGTGTTCAAACATATGCGCGAATCCTGTACGGCCGGCTTTTTCGCGTGCCGAACCGACGTGGGCGGTCAAATTCACGGCAACAACCGGATCAGATCGATCGATATGGAAAACAACATCCAAACCGTTATCCAGGGTGAATTTTTCGTATTCAACCTTAAATTTAGGATCGTCTGAAGATCGCTGGGCCAAAGCCGGTATCGAAAGAGTTATTAAACAAAGGAGAATGCCAATATATAGTTTTGCACTTTTCATAATTTTGCGTCTCGGGAAGAGTATTTCTCTTTAATAGATGATCGTTTTACGGTTTGAGTTTATAGAATGTTTCCACGACCGGAACGCAAGCGGCTCGCTTGCAATAAGTGCGAGAGCACGAAAAAATGTTTATGGACTTCAAAGATGCGATTCATCTCCAAGGTCCGTCAACGGTTTTTCGCATTGAAAATGCTCATTGCAAGCGGGCCGCTTGCGTTTCCGGCGTTAATACTTCATTAACTCACTTACCGCGTTTTCGACATCTTCTACCTGCGGAAGAATGAAATCTTCCAGCTGCGGAGCGTATCCGACGAATGTATCCGTTGCTCCGATGCGTCTTACCGGAGCGTCAAGGAATTCAAACAGTTCATTTGAAATTCGGGCCGCTATTTCAGCGCCGTATCCGAATGATATGGAATCTTCGTGCGCCACGAGCACACGATTCGTCTTCTTCACGGTTTCCTCGATCGCCTCCCAATCATATGGCGCCAGCGAGCGAAGATCTACGATTTCGACAGTAATCCCATGTTCTTTTTCGAGTTTCTTCGCGGCCTGCCGTGATCTTTCTACAAGTGCTCCGAAAGTGATGATCGAAATATCGTTTCCTTCCCGGGTTACTTTCGCCTTTCCAAACGGGATCATAAATTCATCCGAAGGGTATTCGGATTTATTGTAAACCTGTCGGTAAAGATGTTTATGCTCGAGGAACAATACTGGATCGTCGCAGCGAATCGAGGTTCGAAGCAGGCCATTGGCGTCGAGCGCGGTTGAAGGATATGCGATCCTCAATCCAGGGATGTGCGAAAAGAGGGAAGTCCCCGATTGCGAGTGATATATCGCGCCGCCTTTCAAGTAACCTCCGACCGGAACCCTCATAACTACCGGCGATTTCCAGTCGCCATCGGCCCGCCAACGCACTAGTGCAAGTTCGTTTCTGATCTGATGATAGGCAGGGAAGATATAGTCAAAAAACTGAATTTCCACGACCGGCTTTAAATTTCTTGTAGCCATTCCGATCGCGCGGCCAACAATATTTGCTTCAGCCAAAGGGGAATTAAACACCCGGTCTCCGCCAAACTCCCTTTGAAGATTTGCCGTTACCTTAAAGACGCCGCCCTTTCCTTTCACCTGCTCGAGATATTCTTCGCGGGAACAATCGGCAACGTCCTCGCCAAATATGACGATTCTAGGGTCGCGCTCCATCTCCGAATGCAAACAGCGGTTGATCAGATCGACCATCGTTCCCGGCTTGCCGGAGAGCTCGGCACCATCCTCTGTGTCAAACTCGCTTGAAGTAGGGTCAACATCTGGTGAATACACGTTTCTCAGAGCGGTTGAAGGATCCGGCTGCGGGCTCACGAGCGCTTCGTCGGTCGCTTCGTTTATTTTGGCATCGATCTCGTTCCTAAGGCCTTCAAGTTCCTCTGAAGAAGCGATACCTTCCGTCATCAAAAATTCGCCGTAGGTTTTTATCGGATCGAT
>JABDJV010000120.1 GCA_013003295.1 Pyrinomonadaceae bacterium
TAAGGCACCCGATACCGCCTTCACCACACCGGCGGCAAATTCCGTGCTGATGTCGTCCTTTTTGGTTTGAAATGCGTTTGGTAGACGGGCAACAAAATTAAGATCCGGCTCACCTTTAAGCGAAAATTCCGTCTGGAGTTCCTTGAGGGCAGAGAGATAACCGGCGATCAAGGGGCGGTTGAGTTCGTAACTGACCGCACTTGTTTTTTCATACTGAAGGTTAACGTCGACCCGGCCCCGCGAGAGCCGTTTGGAAATGAGTGCCTTGATCTCCGCCTCGATCGGCTGCAGTTCGTTTGAAAGACGCAATTTAACGTCCAAAAACCTATTATTAACCGTTTTTATTTCAGCCGACACGTTAAAGTCCTCTCCCGAAACTTCGGAGCGTCCAAAACCAGTCATTGATCTCATAAAAGTTCCACTAATTAAACGAATTAAAAATTACTACCAAGAGTATGATGAATAGAATGACAGCAAAAATTGAAACTATCAAGCAACCTATTTTAAGCCTGCTGTATGGGCGTTCGCCGTGGACCTCACCCGTCCTGCCGTTGACGATTATCTGATAGACATTATTGTTAAATCGATAAGCTCCCGCGTAAACCGGCACAAGAACGTGCTTAAACGTGATATCAAAATATTCTGTGTTGATATGGTCTATTTGTTGGCGGTCCCCGCCGATATCGCCGACAACATCGCCGCGTATGATCGGTTTCGTAACCGCCTGAAATTTTTCATAGCCTTCTTCAAGACTTACCTGATAGGTTTGAGCTTTATGACCGGACAAATATGCCGGTTCGTATGAAGTCAATTCCCCAAAATCCCAGCTGAGGCTGTCGATATAGTCTGGCAATACCGAGGTTGATGCCGGTATCGGGACGTCGTCAAAGCTTCGCGCTGTCTGACCCGCTGCCGGATACCAGCGTGTTTTTGTTCTTGTCGATCGCTTTGTGTTTCCATCGGAATCGGTGTAGGTGTAGCTTTCTTGATAATCATCACCGCGCTGTCCTTGATAAGTCGATTCGGTGTTGGCGTCAAATGTCCAATATGGCAAATAGATGCTTTCAGCACGGTCGTGCCGAGCCATTGTTTTAAGTTTACTTGGCGCGAACCAGCGCGAACCGGTCCATTTTTTCAGTGAGCTGATCGCTTGCTTATTGGCAATGCTAAATGGTAAAACCCCCTCCGGGGCAACCAGCGGATCAGCGGCCTTTGGCTGTGCCACGATCATTTCGGCGCAAAAATCACAGGACGTCGCAGTGGAGGGAGGAACAAAAGTAACCGTCGCGCCGCAACTATCACACGATACCTGCATAGCGTCTTTTGCCAACGGCTGGAGGCGTTCGGCCTCGGGCCGTAGAAAACTGCCAAAGTCGCGTTCGACCAGCCCGGCAACATTTGTCTCGATCGTTTTGTGACTATCGCAATAGGGACAGGCCAGCTTGCCCACCTTTGGATCAAAAACCATATCGGCGCCGCAGTTTTGACACAGATGCCGTTTTACCTTTTCTTCGTCAATTTCGGGGTTGTTTTCCATATTCGATTTCACCTACGGAAGGAACGAACCCTTGCCGTTTCGTCCAATTCTCATATTTACAAACCAGTCAAGCCAGCGGTTTTTTAAACGCTTTGGAGCGAGATGTTCCGTAATTCCGAGACCCTTACGAGGTTTTCCATCGTTAAGCGATAGTGTGATCTCACTCAAGAATCTCAGATGAAAGAAATTTGAATCGATCACTTCTTTTTGTTTTATCCTCAGACGCGCCTTTTTCCCCACGGTGAATTGCATACGTGACGGATACTTCAGACCGTAGAAGTCGCGCTTCGTCTGCTGAACCTCACACGTGGCATCCGTTTCCTCGAACGTATCTTGCCGTACAAGGATAAGCTTAGTCGTCGGTTCAATTTCGGAAGTATCCTTATGACGGCAAAATATCACCGTTGAATCCGGGAAGTGGGCCCGGCCCCGCTGCCACTCCTGGATCGAGTCGGGAATCCAGCGGTTGTCACAATTGTGATCGTGGTAGCCTGTGCCGCGAAAATTTATCTTGTCAATACTGTCACCGCCTTTGTTTAAGATATTGATCTTTCCGGTAACATCCGACCGCGGGCTGACCAAATTCCAGGAATAGGCGCCCTGATAATGGTCGATTTCGTCGGTACGAAAATCGCTTTCGATAGAAAGCCACTCGAAATTTGCCTGAATCCGTTTGTTTTTACGATACTCGGTGTCGATCGACAAAAGATAACCATTTCCGTAAGGTGCCGATTCATATTTAAAGGAATTTCTTCCGATTTGGCATCCGGGAAGGCTTTTGTCGGCGACGCCGAATTCGTTTGATGCGAATTCATTAATTGCCCGATAGACCGGCTTTCCGTCTCGGTAGTAGGTAAAAATGATCGCCGGAAATCGATTTGCTGAAGAAATCCCATTGCCGGTTATATGGAGTGCTTCATGCTCTGGCAGCCGCGCGCTGGAGTTTAGATTGTAATGCGGCGAAAGAATGAAATTGTCTAAAAACATCACGACGATCGCTTCGCTTCCATCGTCACTCAATGCGTCAAAATACCACCATTCGTATCCCTCCGGTTTCTTATCCGGATGCCACGCACTATTTTTTATGCTTGACGAAAATGCAAGCTTGCTCGGAAAACTGTTTTTTGCAGTATCGGACATTTAAGGGATCAGCTAATTTACGTTGGAAAATAAAGAAAAGCATCTCAAAAATAAAAATATATGGCAAACTTTCAACGGGCATAAGAATCTCTAACTAAAAAGACGCTCCCCTATAACGAAAAAGTTGAAGGTAAATAAATGAAGAAAGTAAAGTTTGTATTAGTTTTAGGTAGCGTTTTCTTGATCGCTGCTTTTGCAGCAGGTTGTCCGAAAAGAACGAGTATCGCGGAGATAGAATCAAACCCGGCGAAGTATCAGAACAAGGAAGTGGCAGTCGCGGGGATAACCGGCACAAGTTATGGATTGTCGATACCGCTCTCTGATAAGTCCGGCGGAATATACAAGATCGATGATGGAACCGGTTCCATTTGGGTTATCACCGATCGAATTGTCCCTTCAAAGGGCTCAAAACTTGGCGTAAAAGGGAAGATTCAAAACGGCATTAGCTACAATGGAAAGAATTATGGATTGGTTTTAATCGAAAGCGATCGTAAGTTCAAGAAAAATTAAGAGTAGCAAAATAACAGAATTGAATTGACGGACTTGTCCGTCTTTTTTATTTTTGTTGAAATTAGAAAACCTATTATGAACAGCTTCACGAAATTATTCGAACAAAAGTTTGAAGAGATTTATCAATCCTCCCGCGCTCTTGTCGAAGAGCTTCCGCACGATAAGGTTTTTTCAAATCCCGGCGGAAACCCCGGTGGGCTTTCATGCGGAGAATATATTCTTCGAAGCGCGGGAAGGGTCGAGCAGACATTTGGAGGCATTACCGCACGCCTTTGGGATGATCCGTTTGAGTGGACTTTGCCGGAAGAGCTGTCCACAAAAGAAAAGATACTTCAATATTTGGATGAGGTTAATGAGACGAGAAAAAGAGGCTTTGCATATTTCGAATCTGATGAGGATTTGAAAAAGGAAATTGCCGCGCCTGAGGAATTGACCCCGATCGCCGAATTACTTGTTGATACGATCGTCGAATCAAGAGGCCTGCTGCGGGAAGCAACAAGGGAATTGAAGCTTCTGCAGGGCGCCTAAGCCGGCAAAACTTTTGGGCCTCTACGTTCTTGTTTTGGCAAACGGCCGGGTTTTTTGGAGACAAGATTATGAAGATTGTGACCACGCTATTTCTGTTCTTAGCCATTTCCTGCAGCGCTGAGCTTCTCAATCCGAAAACTGAGAACGAGAAGTTTATACAGGGTAAATGGCATCTTTCGGGTACTACTGGTGACGATGATAAGATCGCCTGGTTTTTGGAATGGGAATTCAACGACGGTAATTTTACTCAAAACGGATATCCCCCGATCCGTAAAAAAGGAAAGCACAAAGTTATCAAAGATGAAGAAAACAGCCTTACGCTCAAGCTGTTTGAACAAAAGGGAACTTGGGGCGAAGCAGCTTCCGACCTGAAGATCATCGTTGATAGAAAGAACAATACTTTATCGATTCAAAGGAAAAGCGGATTCAAAAAAGTAACTAATGAGGAACGTACTTAAGATATTCAAATTGCACGAACTCTTGCGGATAGTTTATCGTAAGGGTTAATGACCGGTTATTTGGGTTGAGACCGTCGTTATTCAGTTGCGTGATTTCAATTTATCCGAGGAAAAGAGTATGTATTGTCCACGATGTGGAGAACAGCAGGTTTCTGGAAATTTACGATTTTGTTCAAAATGCGGACTGCCTCTGACAGTTGTTTCCGAGGTTTTGTCGAATGGCGGAACGTTGCCGCAGCTTGAGGAACTTTACAGCGGAAAAAAACCATGGCTGACCAGAAAAAACGGGATCTTTTTTAGCATTATATGGTTTATTCTGTTTGTTCCGTTTGGAGCTTCTTTTTGGGGGGTTTTAGGCGTCGACGAATTGGCCGGCGTATCGGCGGTCTTTGGAGTATTCAGTGCATTGGTGATGTTTCTGTTCTCACTGTTTTTTCTCAGAAGCGGACCAACAGAAACGGCCAATATGTATCCGATTCAAAACCAGCAGAGTCTCCCTCAAAATCTCAATGTAAACCAGGCTGCCCAGGGAGAATTGCCGGCGGCCCAAGGCCAGACCGCTCAAGAGTATGTCAATCCGGCTGCCGGAAGCTGGAAGGCTCCCGATACAGGTGATTTAGTGCCGCCGAGTGTCACTGAGGGAACCACGAAGCTTTTAAAGAAAGAGAAATTGGAAGAGAACTAATTGAGGTCGGCGAAATTAAGGAGCGATTTGATGTATTGTCCAAGATGTGGTCAGCAGCAGCATAAAAAGGCGAGGTTCTGTTCGCGTTGTAGATTTTCTATGGAAGGTGTGGAGGACTTTGTAAAAAACGGCGGCATCCCGCTGGAGTTCCAGAATTCGTCGCAAAAGACCGATTCCCCGCGCCGGCGCGGCGTAAAACAAGGCGGGCTAATGATCTTTGGCGGATTTATCCTCGTACCGCTTCTGGCGATCTTGAGTGAGGGGATCGGCTTACCGGAGGAGTTGGTTGCTTTTGCGGCGGTCTTTTTGTTTTGGGGCGGCTTCCTGAGAATTCTTTATGCTCTGATCTTTCAGCGGAGATCATCAGTTAGTGAAGCAGACAGGGGATTTATCGCATCGGTCAAAAAGATTCTTTTGGATAGATCCGAACCAAGCGCCTTGCCTCCGCAACAGTCGGGGCCGACTTCGACGATACACGAGCCGCCAATCGGAAAGTGGCGGGAGACCAGCGATTTAGATCCGGCCGCGAAATCCAAACGTTAAACTCATAGTTTGTAATAGGCTTAAACCTCTGGCGGCTGAGCTATTTCTGCTTCTGAGCCCATATAACTGTGCCGTCCGAGCCAATTTTCTCGCCTTTGAATTCCTTTAAGCCCTCAAACTTGCCTTGAGCGACGCCAAATGTGTATTTCCCGTAAACTTTGCCTTCGTACTCAAATTCTACAAAGTACTTTCCGTCCTGCGAGAGGAGCCGTTTGGGGTTAAGGCGTTCGGGTTTTTCAGCGTCGAAAAAGAAGAGGTTAAATCTGATCCACCATTTATTAGGGCTTAAACGACTTCTTTTATCTTTGTTGCTCCAACCCAAAGTTTTATTATCGGCGACGCGGACGATCCTGGCCGTATATACGCCTTCATTTTTGAGTCTGGGGCCGACTCCTTCCGACATATTCCGCAAATAAATGGAAAACGTTAGTTGGGGGGTTCTCTGCAATGGATCGTAATTTATGTAAGCCAAATCGTTCCAGCCACCATTTGCAATCAGCCGATCTCCACCCGGTCCATTGTACTGCTCTACCGAAAAATCAAATCGATCGAAAACCTGGTCTTTTACCGAGTATTCGACATAATACTTGCCTGTTTTTGTAAACCGGAAGTCGCTGCTGGCATCATCAACTCCCCGAAAGTTTCCAAGAAACCACGAGCGTTTTCTAACCGGTGCCTGTGCGTACGCCGAGAACGCGGCAAGCGTTTGTCCGCCTGCGCTTTTGAAGGTCGCTTTGAAATCCCGGGTCTGATTTAAAGATTTTGGTAAGTTCATCGCTCTGATACCTTCCAACTGCTGTGACGCCCGGGGTGACAAGAATTGGAACTTGTCCATTACGACGTTGTCGAGCATAACCGCATCGGAAATATTTGTCGTTTTGGTTGTATTTATGGCCAGGTCTTGCGCGGCCGCTTTATTTTGGGCCGTGATAATTGTTTTATGCCTTTTAAGGCTGTTTTTCAGCTTGCCAGCATCTATTTGCGGGTATAGAGAAATAGGTGCCAAGCTCAAAATAGCGGCAAAGACCAGCGTTTTTGCTTTCATAGTATCTCTCCTGAGTTGGTTTAAGATTGGGCAATAAGCCATGAAAGTTAACGGACACGCTCACCGAAACTAAAAGAGAAATAGCTTTCGAATCAATTACATGTTAATCCACAACGATTTTGGATTCCAGTTTTTTAGTATCCGACTGCAACGCCGTCGCTTCTGCCGTCTATCGCTCCGAGCTTTACGCCGTCTTTATCAACGGCGACTGCCGTAGCCGAGGCAAGATTTCGGGGATTCGCGCGGAATTTGTGCCCGTACCTAACGAGAATCGCCCTTGTATCAGGCGACATCCCGTATTTTTCCCACATAATATGGTCGGGAAGCCACTGATGGTGGATCCGCGGCGCATCTATCGCCTCCTGAATGTTCATCCCATGATCGATCATATTTATCGTCGACTGCAATACTGCCGAAATAATTCTTGGACCGCCGCGAGCGCCAACAGCGAACCAAAAGGTACCGTCTTTTTTTAGGACGATCGTTGGCGTCATTGAAGACAGCGGGCGCTTTTTTGGCCCAACCGCATTTGTTTCACCCTGAACA
>JABDJV010000367.1 GCA_013003295.1 Pyrinomonadaceae bacterium
TCTTTTAGCGGTAATACGGCGATACTCTTGATATTGCGCTCATTCACCGGCACCGATGAAAGCCCGGTTTCACGGGAATAATTGATCCATAAACCAAAACTAGTCAGAAAAAGAACACCCAATAAAATTATTCCGACGAAATGCCATCTTACCGGAGGGGCAGATCGGTCAGAGATGTCGATCGATTCGGGAGGTAGCTGAGGCGCTTCAAATTTCGCAACTTCATCTTCGGCCTCCTCCTGAAAGACCTTTTCAACTTCAGAAACAAACCGATAGCCCTTTTTTGGAATCGTCCGGATAAACTCTTTTGGAGTCGAGGAATGCTGCTCAAGCACTTTTCGAAGATTCGAAACTGCAACGGTTAGATTGGATTCATCGACAAAGGTTTCTTCCCAGACACTTTCGAGGAGTTTTTCCCGGGTAACAACCTCATTCGGTTGCTGCAAAAGCAAATTCAGTACGTCAAGTGCCTTTGGCGAGAGCGACAAAAGCTCGTCTCCCTGCCAGAGACATCGCTCTTCAGGAACAAATCTGAAGTCTTCAAACTCATAGAAATGTCTGATTTTATTGGACATAGACCACGTAATTCGATTTTTACATTTTCTAAAGTTTTTTTAAAGGATTTCGACGATTCGGAACGCAAATATTTCGGCGTACCGGAAGCGATTTATAAGTAGCGAATAAGATACCGACGAGCCGGAGAATTATCCGCGATTCCTACATTATATTTCCGAGCACCTGCAAAATTCCGTGTGTCCTCTTTTCAGAACAAAATCCGTCTTAACGATTGGAGCCGATAAAGCTCAATTAATAATCCGCAAAATTTAATACTAACGAGGACAAGATTATGGATGATAATAGAATAATAGATAACCTAGAAACTACAGGTATGGGTAATTATCGGAGCCGTTCACGCGCGTTTTGCATCTTGTGCGACAAACCCGTGGACCTGCTGACTTTTGACAGAGCGGTCGACGATTTGAAAACATCCTACGCTGAAGTACATAAAATAGCCGAAAACCGAAAACTCCACCGGATCAATAACTCCAAAGGCGTGGTTATGGTCTGTGCGGAATCGCTGTTTTCATATTTGGAAGGTCAACAAACTGTGAGGCTTCCGGCGGACCTCTTTATTACTAACCCGACAGATAGTTTCGCCTAAAAAAAGCCTCTCTCTCGTAGTCCCTTATGGAGATCGAAGCATTTGGAGAAACAGGTCGGAAGCGCCATGCGTAAGCTGGCGGGTCTCTGTTATCTGAGGAAAATCGTGATATCGGGAGGCTACCCGGTCGCTGACGCTCGCGGTTCTGACCCGCAACCATTACAGTCTCCAAAATATCGGGACAAGAATGATCGAAACAATGAAGACTACCACCGTCAATATCGAACCGATCTTTACAAAATCCATAAATTTATACCCACCGGGCGTGTAGACCAGAACGCAGGCGGGTTCAAGCGGTGTAATAAACGAAAATGAGGCCGCGTATGTAATTCCGATCGCAAACGTCCGTGGATTTAATCCCAGAGCGAGGGCAGTCTTTATAGCAACCGGTAAGACTACCAACGCAGCAGCCTGGTTGGACATTGGCTGCGTCAGGACCACCGTTAAAATAAAGAACCCTGCAAGCACCGCGGTTCCGCCAAAACCTCCAAAGTTAGTCTCGATCAGCCCGGCCAAAAACTGATCGGTTCCGGTATTCTCCATCGCCACACCAAAACTCATCATACAGGCGATCAGAACAAGCAGCCTGAAATCTATAAGTGAGTAGAGTTCCGGATAACGAATAGTTTTCGTCGCCAATAGCAGCAGGACTCCGAGCAATACAGCCATCGCCAGGGGAATCTCGTAGCCCGTCACGATCTTGGATAAAGATAATGCAAGGAAGAGCGCGAACGCGGCGATCGCCCACTTACGCTTTTTGACCCTAACG
Source organism: Pyrinomonadaceae bacterium (assembly GCA_013003295.1). Classification (GTDB taxonomy): domain Bacteria; phylum Acidobacteriota; class Blastocatellia; order Pyrinomonadales; family Pyrinomonadaceae; genus Aridibacter. Next base: position 1,932 of record JABDJV010000367.1, read on the forward strand.
CTGCTCGCTGAGACATCTTCTAAAAGCAGCATTTCCCGATCGACAACAAATGGCTCGATTTCCTTTCGGTTGCCCTGAACAAGCAGGACATCACCAAATTTAAGCTGAATATCGCTGAGTTTGTTGTAAAACGTCTCACCTGGCCGACTAATTGCAAGCACGGTCAAATCATAGATCTGGCGAAAATTAAGCGTATTCAGCGTCTGCCCGACAAGGCGCGAATCCCTCAAAACCAATACCTCAAATAGCTCAACGTAGCCCTTTTCAAGCATGTCATCATTGAGCACAAAATCGGCCTTGATCTTTACTGAAACATCTTCTTTTATTCGCAGGATATTGGCTATTTCCCCTTCGACGATCAGCAGGTCGTTTGCGGCGATCTTCTTATCAGGGCCGGGGGCGACCTCATCTTCGTCATTGCGTATGATTCCGATCACGTTCAGATCGAACAACGAGTTTAAGTCAGCCTCGGCGATTGTCTTTCCGACAAAATGAGAATCCGGAAGCACCAAAACCTCTGAAATATACTCGCGTATGGCATATTTCTCTGTAAATGAACTCTCGCCGCCGACACTTGGCAAAAACTTCCGGCCGATAAAGACCATGTAGATCAGCCCAAAAACGACCGTGATGATTCCAACCGGCGTTAGCTCAAACATCGAAAATGGCTCATATCCGTAGCGTTGATAAGCCCCGCTTACCGCCAGGTTTGTGGAGGTTCCGATAAGCGTGCAGCTTCCTCCAAGGATCGCGCCAAAGGCGAGTGGCATCAGCAGTTTTGACGGCGGGATCTTCGCCCGGTTTGCGAGTCCGATCACTACCGGAACAAACATTGCCGTGGTGGTTGTGTTTTTCAAAACCGCCGCCGAGAACGCTGCGACGATCATGATCAGGCCCGTAAGAAACATTTCGTTGTCGCCCGCAATTCCATAGAGTCTTCGCCCGATCAGGTCGACCAAACCGGTTTTGACGAGCCCGCCGGTCAATACGAAAAGCCCGGCGATCGTGACAATAATGTCGTCGCCAAACCCGGCGACACCCTGTTGCGCCGTGAGAACTCCGGTTAGAACCAATCCGACCACAAGAATTATGCCGACAACGTCAACCGGGATCTTTTCGCTCGCAAATAACACCAGCGCGACGAGCAAAAAGATCAATACTATGGCAATTGGACTCATTTATTATTCAAAGCCAGTTAATCGGCACAAAATGTATTTGATTAAGACGGAAGATATAATACTAACAAAGTTTAGTCACATCGAAAGAATTTTATTTGGTGTAAAGCGGCTTGCGGAAAGATAACGCAGTCAAATGTTTAAACCAAAAAAGCGCGGACGATGACCGCGCTAATCCTAAGTACTTTTGATTTTTAGTGAAAGCGAACAGTATATGAAGCCTTAACTCCTCTTCCGGCTTCCGGCGATAAATACTTAATATAATTCGTGTGATTGCGGTGCAGCTTATCTCCCACGTTGTGAAAACTGCACGTGAAGACGTGCGTCGTTTTATCAATGACGAATGCATACGATCCGTTTATGTTGAAGAGGCCGTAACC
>JABDJV010000163.1 GCA_013003295.1 Pyrinomonadaceae bacterium
AATCCGATGAGCCGATCCTGATCGACGGTATGCAGTTTGAAGATTTAAAGAAAAAATTGGATTTACCGGTCTACCCAAGGGATATTGCGGGTTTTGTGCGGCAGGTATTAGAAACACTCCCTTCCTAGTTTGCTTCCACGAAACGTAGAAACGCTACCTGATAAGGCTTCAATTTTCCAAGACGCCATTTTGAATAGACCTTTGTAGACCGGTACTCTGAGCATGCTTTCCAATTTTCAATTGACCGTTTTCTATCGTTGCATTGAGACCGGCCAAAGACAAGCATCGCGCAATTGGAATTGGGGTCACGCCAAATACATGTTGCTTAAAAAAATCGGCTTGGCTCGCATTGCTCAATTCCGCCAGGGAGTTTTGCAGATCGAGGGTTGTGTATGTTTTTTCCGAGCCTCCATAGGTCTTAAAATACATCCGCATTAAATCATCGAGGCTCCTCTTGTTCCCGGTTGAATAGCGGATCGTTATATCCTGGCACATTCCCACGAACAGCCCTCCGCCGTAAATTAAGCCCCAATGTTTACCCTTATTAAAACCGGAAGCGACATCCCGCATAGAGGATTTTCCATACCCTTTGTCGTTTCGATAACGCCGATAAAACAGACTGTCCAGGACTTTAAGAACGCCCTCTTCATCAATTGCTCCGACGTGCCTAAGTGCTTTTAGCGTGTAATAACTTGAAATACCTTCCTTAAACCAATCTTCGGTCGTATCGTTTGCGCGAATAGACTTTCCATTCCAAAGATGGAAGAATTCATGAGCAAAAATAAACCGGGAGACCAGTTGATCTTGCTTACTGCCATTCGGGTTGAAGATCATGCTTATATGATTGCCAATCACTTCTCCGTCCAGCGCAGCTCCAGAGTTAATAATTACGATTGATTTTTTGAATCTATTTTCCGGGGAGCCGCTCGGGATTCCACCCATCAAATCAATGTAATAATCCATTACACCCCGGGCTAAACCCTTAAAATATTCCTGTTGGGCAATGATCTCAGCTCCGCCAAGTGCGAAAAGCAACTCAAATCCATTTTGTTTGATGGAAAACTCTTTGTGGGTGCCGGCAAAGAACATCGATTCGGATAGGTCGGTTAAATTCTTCGCAATGAAAGAATTCGGCTTAGTTTGATTCCAAGAGGCGGAAACATTCCATTTCGTTGGAGCACGGAAGTTTAAACGGATATCAATTCGTTTGCTTCCGTTCATGATCAAAAATGAACGTCCGGTATAAAAGACTCCCCAATCTCTCAAAAAAGCAGCACCGTCTATCCCACCGGACCATTGGTGTTTTTCATGTTCAAGCGTGATTTCGTACTCGATGGTTACGGTGCGATTCTTCGATGATTCGATTTTCCACTTGGCACCGGGCAGCTCCTTAAATTTCAGTGTTTTACCCTTTGAGCCGGTTACTTTTAAATTGCGAACAAATTTTGCCCATCTTTCGGGAAATTGTCCGGCACCATTTTGGCTCATATAAAGCACATCATCCTGCAAATCGAACCGCGCTTTCACATGTAAAAGCCGGGGATTTCTTTCATCGATAGTTACGTCATACGTCGTCTTGTAAATCGAATCTTCCGTATTTCCTTTGACAGATGACAGAAAAAACCCTAGTAGGAAAAAGCCGCATAGGAACAGAGTCGTGATTTGGGTAAAACGATTCATAACATTCTCCTTCAAGATCGTTATAACGATTTCTATTGGAGAATGTTCCGCGCGACGACTGAGGAAAGGAATTTTGTATTTATCTCGTTAGGCTGTGGTCAAATCCGACGTATGGGTCCTGAGGTTGAAATGAGATGCGACGGTCGGAAAGCCAGATTCCCTGTTCCGATATCTGACGTCGATATTAGAGAGAGTGCGTGCGTGCGAAACGTCCTAGATCAATTCAAGTAAACCCTCTCGATCCGTGAAATCCTCGATTACGACTTCGACACCTAAACTTTTCAATTTGTCATTTCGGTAGAAATCGACCCCGACAAATTCGATCCCCATCGCGCGACAGGCTGCAAGATCCCATTCACCATCGCCAAAGTACACAATACGATCGAACGATTCCCCATACTTTTCTCTGGCAGAAGCTATCGCAAGCTGCATAATCTCTGATCTTGAGTAATGTTGATTGGAGTTGGAAAATGGGATATTGCCAATATTAACGCCTATTTTTTCGAGTTTGAAGAGGGCTGTTTCTTGCCAACCGCCCGTGGCAATTGCCAGCGGAACGTCATTTCGAAAAAGATGATCAAAAAACTCTGCTGCGCCGGTCACTTCCTGAAACTCGGTCGGGTTTTCCGCATACCGGCCGCGAAACAGATCCAGAAGGTGATCTCGGGCAGAAGTGATTTGATCTTCGGTGGGGTGGCGATCGAATTGATCTTGAAAGATTTGCCTTGTCACTCCCAGATCGGTCACATGGTTAAACTCTTGCCAATCGATAGCGCCCAAATCGATATTGTACAAGTCACGAAAAGTCTGGGAAAAGCATTCGTCATCGACGTTTATCGTCGCCGCGAGGGTCCCATCGATATCAAATATGACCAATGGCTTCATTTATGGCGTCGTTACCTTAATCTCAAACAGTTTCTTCCAGTACTTTCCGGTAACAAATACACGGTCTCCATCTTTATCGTATGCAATTCCGTTCAATACGTTTTCGCTATTGCGCTTCATATCATCCGGCGAAATTCCGTCAAGATTTATCCAGCCCAGGAGCTTCCCGTCTTTTGGACTGATACGGGCAACGTGATTTGGTTTACCGATATTTTCCGAGTGCCAGACATTCGCCCAAATTTCGTCTTTAATGTATTCCAGCTCGTTTATCTGCATTAGAGGTTTTCCATCTTCGTCCATAACCACGATCGTGCGGTCAACCTTAAGCGTTTCGGGATCTAAGATCCTGATCACATGCGTTCCATCACTCATAAACAGGTTTTTTCCATCGTCGGTCAGACCCCATCCCTGTCCGGCATAGCGAAACTCTTTCTCAAGCTTAAAATCATCAAGGTTGTAAATAAATCCAAGACTGCTTTGCCAGGTAAGTTGATACACTTTTCCATTCAGGATCGTGATTCCTTCGGCAAAATATTCGTCATCAACCTTATGTCTTCTCAACACTTTTCCGGTTTTAAGGTCAACCTTTCTAAGGGTTGATTCCCCTCTCTGTCCGGTGCTTTCATAAAGAAACCCGTCACGGTAGACGAGGCCTTGTGTAAAAGCGTTCTTATCATGGGGATACGCGTTTACGACTTCATAACCATAAACCGGTACATTCTTATTCGAAATTGGATTCTCGATACTCGGAGTAGTCTTCACGGAATTGTCCCCAGTTTTCCCAGAACCGCCGCACGAAAACACTGCAGCCAACAGAATTAGTAAATAAAATCGCATATTAATTGGTCTATTTATCAACGTCCCTAATTATTTTCGCACCTTTCCCGGCATCGCATTCTTGATCGCCTCGCGAAAAGCAGTTACAGAAAGGGCTCTAACTCTTACTCCGTTTACAAAAACCGTCGGGGTTCCGGAAACCCCATAGCTTTCTCCGTCTTTCATGTCCTTTAGTACTTCATCCGACGATTTCTTATCATAAAAATCCGATTCAAAGCGCTTCCGGTCTAGACCGATCTTAGCCGCCAGCTTCATCAGAGACTTATTATCGAGCGCGTCCTGGTTTTTGTAAAGCAACTCCTTGTACTGAAAATACTTACCCTGCTTGTTCGCCGCATTCGCCGCCCGGGCAGCATTAAACGCATTGTCATGAATTCCCGTCAGCGGAAAATCCCTGACCGTCAAACGAACCATGCTTCCAAATTCCGCTATCACACTTTTTAAAACAGGATAAGTTGCGGCGCAGGCCGGGCATTGAAAGTCGGTGAACATAACAACGGAAATTGGCGCATCCGCAGTTCCCGTAAACGGATCATCATCAAGCGAGACATTTTGAATGAAAACCTCAGGTGCTTTTAAGAAGATCCTTACCCGGTATTTTTTGTACAGCCTGTCGCGGAGGGCTTCCTGAAGCCGCTGCTGCTGCACGACCGAATAAACCTCCATTCGATCAGTGATCTCACGGGCAACAAATTTGCTTGTTGATATCCCCAGGCTCAAAGCCTCTTCAGCATAAAGCGCTGCATCGATCGCCTGCTTTAGTGATGAACTCAGTTGGTCATGCAGATTGGCCTTGTATTCGTATAAAACGAGCCCGTTTTTCTTTTCGAAATCGGCTGAGGTGATCAGCTTCGCACCGACGATGGCGAGTGCATCAGTCGGTTTCAAGTCGGTTTTCCGAACATCATTTCGAAACGCCACCGGATTTTTCTCGCGCAGGCTTTTCATCAGTTCGGAATAGGCCCGTTTCTCCGGCTCCTTTCGGAGATAGGATATTATTTGCGGCTTGACCTGCTCCAGAGTAGCACTTCCCAAGTCTTGTCTATTTGCCTCGTAAACCGATTTGATCTGATCCTCTGAGGGGTTTCGAACTTTGTTTTTCACTTCCTGATCGAGAAACTTCTGCCTTGAAAGTTTCTGTTCTGCCGCTCCGAGCTCGAGCAGTGTGTTTTCTATCTGTCTGTCTAAAAGTGCCTTGCGCGCGCTGGCAAGTGTCGCATCAAGCTTAAGCCACGCATTGGCAACATTGGGGGAGAGATCCTGTGAGGTGTATTCCCTTCCGTTTGCAATCGCCAGAATCTCTTTTGCATCCTGGGAGATAACGGTTGAAGAAAGCAACGCGATAAATATAAAAGCTATAGTAAATCTCATATAATCTCTCGGCGAGCAAACCTATTTACGCTCGCGCTCCTATATGTTCTTGAAAACGAAGCGATTCGGCTGGTATTCGAATAGCCTCCAAATCTGTCGGCTCTCCAAAAATCCCGGAATGAAAGATCTTCGCCAGGATTTCCACCCCGTCGACGATCCTAGGAGCCGGACGTGAAAAATAACTGCTCGCATCAAGCGTCCATATATTACCGTTCTTCACCGCCGGAAGTTCCTGCCAGTTTGCTGGTAATACAGTATTCTTAATCTGGCGCAAAACGTCTTTTTTGTAGTAGCCGCAAGGAATCAGAACCAATACCTCCGGTTTGGATTCATAGATCTCCCGGTAAGTTGTCGCCTGAGATTTCTTACCCGCCGTTCCCATCAAGCAATTGCCCCCGGCGATCGCCACTTGCTCAGGAACCCAATGGCCGGGCGAAAATGGCGGCTCGAGCCATTCCAGCATAAACACTTCGGGAGATTTCAGACTTTTAAGATCAGACCTCTCCAATTTCCCGGCGATATCGCCAAGTCTCTTTCTAAGTCCGGCTACGAACTCTTCAGCCCTCCCCGAAACACCGCAAAGCCCGCCAACCGTCTTAATATTTTCAAAGACATCTTCGATCGTGTTTGGCTCCAAAGAAACGACCTTTGCGTCTGCAACGTACATCTTTGCTGCCTTTTTTACGGTTGTATAACTGACCGCACAAACGTCACATAATTCCTGAGTCAAGATCAGATCGGGATTCAAATCCCGCAAAAGCTCTTCGTCCAGATCGTATATCGAGCCGTGACCATCGAGCTGTGATCTTACCGCGTGATCTATTTCTTTGCTCGACATAGTTTCGTGAGAGATCCGGCTGGCTGTAAGATGCGGTCGGTCGGTAATTGACGCTGGAAAATCACACTCGTGGGTGATCCCGATCAGGTTTTCTTCCAAACCGAGTGCACAAACTATCTCAGTCGAGGATGGCAAGAGCGATACAATTCGTAAATCTTTTTTCATTGATTGCCGGGGCGGATGCGAAAATTGGTTTTATAAGAAACCGTTTGACTGCTAAAATTGTAACAAAGGAGTCAAAAAATGTCAGAAGAAAAAGATGTTCGTTTTTCCGGAAACGTAGACCACTTAGCGATAAAAAGCGACGACCTCGAAAAGGATGTTGAAGAATATAAACGTCTCGGGTTTAGCGTCGAAACCCTCTACGAAGATTGGGCGATGGTCCGGGACGCGAAAGGTTTTGGAATTGCCTTGCTGCCTCCGGGATCAAAGCATCCTCCCCATATCGGACTAAAAGTCGACACGATGGAAGAGCTTGAAGCTGCCGCTGAAAAAGAGCGCCGACCGATAAAACCGCATCGAGACGGCACTTCATCTTTTTATACGAAAGGCGTTGGCGGACAGATCGTTGAACTGATCTACTACCCGCCCGATTTCTCCGGGTGATTTTTAACCGCGGAGTCGCGGAGACGCAGAGAGATTTTATTTGGTTTCGATGACGTTCGAAACTGCGGGTAACTGCAAAATCTATAAAAAACCTCCGCGTCTCCGCGACTCCGCGGTTATATCTTATCTATGCAAAAGCTTCCCCTTGATTTTTATACCCGCGAAGATACATTGCTCGTAGCCCAGGAACTATTGGGAAAAACACTTGTTGTTCCGGACAAAAACGGTAATCGGGTTTCCGGAATGATCGTCGAAACCGAAGCCTATCAGGGCCCTCAGGACAAGGCTGCCCATTCACACAACAACCTAAGAACAAAACGCACCGAAATCATGTTCCATGAAGGAGGAGTCGCATACGTTTTTTTTGTATATGGCATGTATTTCCAATTCAACGTTGTCGTCGGCAAAGAGGACGTTCCGCACGCGATCCTTA
>JABDJV010000195.1 GCA_013003295.1 Pyrinomonadaceae bacterium
GATCTATCCCGCGCGGACTCGTAAGTCTTCGCATCAGGCCTTTCGCCTTGATGTCATCGAGCTGATCTTTGATACGTTTCTGTAATCTCATACGTGATGACCGTTTCTTCGAAAGTATCTAATCCTAAACCCCGGTTACCTATTTCTAACCTTTAAGTACACCGTCAATGATTAATAATGTCTCTTTCATTCACTTCGATCGAATCGGAAGCACCCGCCGCGTGCTCCGCTTCTGCATCTTCCCGCCGCTTTTGTTTTAAACCCTCACGCCCATCATATCTGATAAATTTTGGGAGTAATAGCGCCAGGACAATGGTTCCAACAACGGCCAGGACTCCACCGGATATTATCGAGGTTTTTACATCGGTAAAGTACGCAACAACACCGCTTTCGGCATCTCCCAACATCGGCCCGGTAAGAAAACTTATCATCTCCAATCCGGCAAGCCTTCCGCGAAATTTTTCCGGAACTGACTGGTTCCAAATGGTTTGACGAAATACTCCGCTATACATATCAAAAAAACCTGCTACACCCAAAAAGAACAAGGCCAGATACAGGTTACTGCTGGACAGGCCAAAGAAAATGATCGCCACGCCCCAGCCTCCGGCAGCTATCGCGACCATTAAGCCATGCCGATATACGTATTTCGTCCAGCCGGAGGTGAATGTTGCTATCAAAGCTCCGACTGCGATCGCCGAATAAAACCATCCGACGTAGGCCGCCATGCCCAGTGAGAATGCCAGCGCCGGAAACAAAGCCTTTGGCATGCCAAAAAACATCGCGTTGATGTCGATCAAATATGTTCCTAATATCTCCTGCCGTCCGATGGCGTAACGAAATCCATTTTTTATCGATGTAAAATTCGGACGATCGGCATTTGCCGGCGAGGGTACCGCTCGAATCATCCATACGGCGATCAAGGATGCGATAAACGTAAGAGAATCAATAAAATACGCGAGGGAGGCGCCGTATACTGCGACAATAAATCCACCGACGATCGGGCTCACAATAAAACCAAACTCGGCGCGGAGCGAATTCAGCGCCGCAACCGCCGACATATGTTCGAGCGGAACGATCTTTGGTATGAGTGCTTCGAACGACGGACGCTGGAGGCCGGCGAGGCCGGCGTGTATGCCGACAGCAATGAATAGGACCCATATCTGCGGTGTAGGCAGGAGGGCGTTCGCAAGCAGTATCAGGGTCGTTATCAGCTGGCCGATCTCTGTAAGCCGGAGTATTCGTCGCCTGTCGACCGCATCGGCAAGTGCTCCCCCAATAAATGCAAGAAAGAACATTGGCACAAACTCGGCAACACCGATCAACCCCACGTAGAGATTTGATTCGGTGAGTTGGTACATCTGTACCGGGACAACGATAAACGTCATCATCGTGCCAAAAAAAGAAATCAGCTGCCCGATAAAAAGGAGCCTGTAATCTTTCGAGATCTTGAGTGGAGTAAGGTCTAAAAACATTTAGCTCTTGTCAGTTGGCTACAATTCTTTACTAAAAACAAATCAACAGTTCATAACCGATTAGCCGGCTTAGTTTCGACAGTATTTCTCGCTTTGTTTCTATCGTCATTAAAGTCTGAACTTGCCTCATCTTGAACAAAGCGTGCTAAAGCATATTATTCTTACGCACCTTAGAGTGGCTTGGATTTTGCGTTTTGAAGCGAAAATCAAACCTCCGGATTAAAAAAAGACATCAATACTGAAGACAAATTCTATTTATCAGGCATTGACTTCTAAAACTGGTTTCGATTCAAAAAGCCACTCTATGCCAATTAAGTTGCTCTGATTCAAGACTAAAAAGAAGTCGGTAAAATATAAAGGAGTTGGTAAAAATAAGATTTTAATGCTTTTTCAACTTTAGTTCTCGAAAGATATCATATGCGAATTCAAAACTCCGTATTCTTAATTCTATTGCTGGCTAATATTTGCGCTTCCCAATCTGTTTTGGCAATCAAAAAAGCGGAAACCGATAAAACATTGCAGTCAATTCACAAAAAACAACAAAATGTCGGTCTTTCAGCCGCAATTTTCCATAGGGGGAAATTGGTATATTCAGATGGAATCGGCTATGCAAATCTAGAATATAAGATTCCCGTAATGAGGGATACGAAATTTCAAGTTGCGAGCGTAACCAAGGCATTTACGGGTGCCGCGCTTATTAAACTCCATGAGGATGGAAAAATCGATTTGAACGCCGACATTCGGAAATACATACCGAATTATCCGCAAAAAGGAATAACACCAAATCTTTTAGCTGCGCATCTTGCAGGAATTCGGCATTACAAACAAGGGGAAAAAACCGCTCAATTTTTAAGCAATAATTATTCAGATCTAAACGAGGCGATCAAGATTTTCAAAGAAGATGATCTGCTATCGGAACCGGGCACAAAATATCAATATACAAGTTTTGGATATAATTTGTTGGCTTTGACGATTCAAAACGCAGCGAAAAAGCGTTTTGACAAATATATCCAGGACGAAATCATTGATTCACTAGATTTAAGAAACACTCGATTTAATGATGTGCGTTTTGTTATTGGTAAACGATCGAGTCATTACAGCTTTTTCGATCCGTTAACCTTCAAACCGAGCAAAGAGATATTGCGAGTTCCCGACTTCGATTACAGCTATAATATGGGTGGCGGCAATATCATCACAACCTCAGAAGATCTGGCTAAGTTTGGTCAAGTATTTACAATGAAAGGGCTGTTTTCTGTCAAAGCGCTGGAGATGTTTTACCGGAGACAAGATGAGAAATCACCATGGAGTTATGGTTGGTTCGTCCCGAAAGAGCCTGAAAAAACAGGGAAGCGATTACACATCACCGGTGCATTTCCCGGTGTTCAGGCAAGTTTGTACGTATATCCGGATGACGGCCTTTCAATAGCAATAATCTCAAATACATGGGGAATCGGATCAAATTCGGGAGAAATGGTTTCAACTGTTCCCGAAAAAATTGCGGAAATCTGGTTAGATTAAGCTGTTGCTTCAGCAAATAGCTTCATCCCCAATTTATCAAGCAATTCCTCATCCCGATCTCTTTCAGGATTCGGCGTGGTCAACAGCCGTTCACCCATAAAGATGGAATTGGCGCCCGCTAAAAAGCAGAGCGCTTGTGCTTCATCCGTCAATTCCAAACGCCCCGCACTCAGGCGCACCATTGATTTCGGCATAATTATCCTTGCGGTTGCGATCATTCGAACAAAATCGAAAACGTCCACATCCGCTTCGGATTCAAGCGGAGTGCCCTCAACCTTTACAAGTTGGTTTATCGGAACACTTTCCGGATGCGGGTTTTGGTTCGACAGCTGCCTGAGCAAACCATACCGGTCCTCTGCCGTCTCTCCCATTCCAATAATTCCGCCTGAACAGACGGTCACGCCGGACTTCCTTACGTTTTCGAGTGTTTTTAAACGCTCATCGTAAACGCGGGTTGAAATAATGTCGCCGTAAAATTCGGGTGAGGTGTCGAGATTGTGATTGTAGGCGGTTAAGCCGGCTTCCGCGAGCCTGGCGGCCTGGTCCTCGCGAAGCATACCAAGTGTGCAGCAAGCCTCCAATCCAATTCCGCGCACGCCTTTGACCATTTCAAGGACCTGCTCAAACTGCTCACCGTCGGGAACATCCCTCCACGCGGCTCCCATGCAAAATCGGGTTGCACCCGAGCTTTTCGCATTTTGTGCCGCCTCAAGAGCCTTGTCAACGCTTAGCAGTCCCTCGCGATCGACACCGGTTTTGTAATGAGCTGATTGCGGACAATATGCGCAGTCTTCGGGGCAGCCGCCGGTTTTTATGCTTAATAGCTGACAGCCCTGGATCTCGTCCGTTTTATGAAATTTTCGATGAACCGTCTGCGCCTCAAAAACGAGTTCGGGAAAAGGTAAATTGTATAACCTCTCGATTTCATCTGTGGTCCAGTCGTATCTTAAATTATTCATTTCTTTATTTATGCTTTTCGATAACCTTATCTTCGGCTGTATAATCGAAGTGGTTTACGTCAAAATCCTTCGATTGATGTTCGAGTTCCCATTCGATCGTTTTTTCCAATGCATTATCAATTGAAATTCTGTTTTTAAATCCAAGTTCGCGTCTGATCTTATCCGAATTAACCTCTAAGTGATAATCATAGTCGTATTCAGTCTGCAGATGTTTCGGAAGCTCGTTTTGAGCAACCGTCAGAACCCTCCCGTCCCAGCCATATTGCCGTCCGATCTTTGTTACCCATTCCGATTCAGAAAACGACGCAATATCGCCGACATTAAAGATTTGATCTGTCGCCCGTTTATCGACCGTGCAAAGCGTGATCGCATCTGCAACATTCTCAACATAACCCCGGGTCCAAATCCATTCAGCGTGTTTCTTGTCGAGCAAAATGTATTCGCGACCGTCCTTCATACGCTTTACATACTCGTGGAGGTAGTGTTTATGGTCGCCAATTCCAAAAATCTTGGGAAGTCTTAAAACCGTTCCACTCAAATATTTCGCATCCAAAACGATTTGCTCGACCGGGATTTTATCGTAATTAAATAAAAGCGCGGCTTTATCCTTTGCCATTGAGCGGTACGGGTAGAAGATCGATCGCAATTTTGACTTTTCAGTTATCGGAATCCTGTTTGATTCACTACTCTCCAATTTCAAAAACAAACCGTAGTTACGATAAACATCCATACTGCTGATCAAAATCAGCCGTTCGGCGATCCCCTTAAACGTTTCGACTAATGAATTGGCATCATCTTCGGTAAACGCAATCAAATCGATGACCAAATCGGGCCCAAACTTTTGAAATTCGCTCCTTTGATCGGCAAGTTTTTTCCTGTCGCCGGTAATGGACTCAGCTGGACCTTTCGTGTCCTGATCAGTTTTTCCACGATGAAAAACCAAAACTCTGCAATCGGCGTCAAGTAAACGCTTTACCACGTGTCTCCCGATAAACCCGGTCCCGCCAATTACGATTACATTCATTTCGCGATGATCTCTTTGGCCAATTCCTTTGCTTCTTCCAGTGTTTCAATCTTGCCATCAAGTTGCTGTTCAAAGACCTCGTCCAGGATCTCCTTAAACCGCGGTGATGGCTCTAGACCGAGCTCGATCAGATGCCTTCCCAGAAGAATCGGTTTAGGCGCTTCAGTTTCAACTTCAAGCTCACGCACTTTTTTGATAAACCATTCCTGCGACTTCGGCTCGAAGTGCTTTTCTTTCGGAACCCATTCAGCATTCCTCCCAAGGCTATCGGCTCTTGCAACACGATAAAGCAGATCAGGCTCGACCTTTCTAGCAAGCCGGCGAAACGCTCCATCACCCATTTCATCTTTCACCTTGTAAAACATACCAGGCTTCAAATGGTGTATTACCAACTGGATGACCTGATTTCGAACATCGTATCCATCCAACTTATGGATGTTTAGCTTGTCCAGGAATGATTCGGTCGGCTCGACGCCGGCAACGTCGTGGGCGTGCGAACGGATCCGTCCGTTAAAGAATTCGGTGGTTGCGGGTTTTCCAAAATCATGGCATAAGGCACCGAGCATTACGGCCACTTGTTTTGGATAGTCGAGATCATCTATCAGTTTTCTAGCTTCGTCGAGAACCAGCATTGTGTGAACATCAACGTTTCCTTCAGGATGCCATTCCGGTTCCTGCTCGACTCCTACGAGAGCCTCTAGCTCGGGAAACATCTGGTCCACTACACCAAGGTCATAGATCCACTTTAATCCGATAGAAGGCTTGTCCGCCTTGAGAAGAAACTTCTCAAATTCGCCCCAGATCCGCTCTGACGGCAAATCGGTCACGTCAATATTTTTACAAACCTCCACAGTTTCTTCATCGATATCAAACTCGAGCCGGGCAGCAAATTGTGCCGCCCGTAAGACACGTAGGGAGTCTTCGCCGAACGTTTCTGATGAAACCATCCTGAGAAGTCCCTTCCTGATATCTTCCTGTCCGCCGTAGCAATCGATTATCTCGCCGGTGAGAATGTCCAAAAGAATCGCGTTAACGGTAAAGTCTCTGCGCTTGGCCGCTTCTTCGAATGACATATCAGGGTCGCCTTCAACCACGAACCCCTTATGGCCTTTGGAAACCTTTCTATCCCTGCGAGGCATCGAAATATCCAGGTCGTTACCTATCTTATAGACGGTAAACGCTTCACCAACTACATTTACATCGCCGAAGGATGCCACGATCTCTTTAAGATCCGCCGCATCGATGCCATAAACCTCAACATCCCAATCTTTTGGCGCAATTCCCATCAACTCGTCGCGCACGCAGCCCCCAACAAGCAATGCGCGTCCGCCGTTTGATTTGATCGATTCAGCGAGTTTGATGATGTTTTGAGGAATATCTTTCATATAGATTGCCACTGGCTTAAGCTAGGGTGTTCGGGCGATAAAATTCCGAATGACTTAAGCCAAAAAACAAGATTCGGCTAAAGCCAAAATGAATGGGATATTGATTCGCAGATCATTGTAGGGGCGACGGCTTGTCCTCGCCCGTGAGCCCTTAGGCGAAAAAATACTGAAATATCTAAAATTTTTTCGCTTCGCTCACGGGCGACCACAAGGGATCGCCCCTACAACCATTTCCGCGTTCTCATTAATCCAAACGGTCCTGCAGATAATCCTTCAATTTATCTACGCTGACTCGATCCTGCTCCCAGGTGTCCCGGTCGCGGACGGTTACGGTTTGATCATCCAATGAATCAAAATCGACAGTTACACAGAACGGTGTTCCGACCTCGTCCTGGCGTGCGTAGAGTTTCCCGATGCTTCCCGTATCGTCATATACCGCCCGCATATCTTTGGTCAGATCCTTTTTGATCTTTTTCGCCAGCGAAACGATCTCTTCCTTGTTTTTCTTTAACGGCAATACCGCGACCTTTATCGGTGCCAGCCCGTGCGTCAGTTTTAATACGACCCGGTCTTCTTTCTCAGTGTAGGCATCCATCAAAACAGCGAGAAGCGTGCGATTAACCCCGATCGCGGGTTCGACGACATATGGATAAAAGCGCTTGTTTGTATAGGGATCGTGGTAAGACAGGTCATCCGTCGAATCTGAATTCAGCTGGTTACCGTCCTCGTCGACCGACTTTTTCGAATGCGCTTTCGTATCAAAATCCGTCCGATTCGCAATTCCCATCAGCTCATCCCACTGCTTCGATTCGTCCTCTCGCTCCGGAAAATAGCGGTACATCACATCGACGGTTCGAACCGAGTAATGGGCAAGCTCATCTTCAGGAACTTCGTATAAGTCCAAGTTCTCCTTTGAGATACCTATCCCCGTCAGCCAGTCCATGTAATTTTCTACCCAATCATCAACAAACCCAGGAGCTTTTTCGGGGTGGCAAAAATACTCCATTTCCATCTGTTCAAATTCACGGGTCCGAAGAATGAAGTTACCCGGAGTTATCTCATTGCGGAACGACTTTCCGACCTGAGCAATTCCAAATGGAAGTTTACGACGTGTTGTACTTAGGATATTTGCGAAATTTATAAAGATTCCTTGTGCCGTTTCGGGACGCAGGTAGGC
>JABDJV010000211.1 GCA_013003295.1 Pyrinomonadaceae bacterium
ATACCGGGGTCCAAAGAACGGGCTGAGCAACACGGGTATACAAATGCTCATCGTGGACCACGATATGTACATTGAGGTTCATGACCGGCCGTCAACCTTTACTAGCAGTGTCGTCAAAGATCTGCTGAAGTTTGGACCGCTCTATACCGCCTATACGGAAAAATCTTCTAAAGAAAGGCATGTCAACGTGATACATGCAATCAGCGGATCGGGCAGCGGTGCCCAGCTCACGGTTATGGAGCCGCAGTTTGACCTAAATAAAAGCATGACCAGGTTCGTTGGCAAACACATAAAAAAACCTTTGTCGGAGTTTAATACGTTTGGTAAGGTGTTCCTTGGCTATGACTAATCTTGGTGACTAGTGGATATGAATTAAATACGTTCGAGGCGGACTACTGATTCGACGTGATGAGTTTGAGGAAAGAGGTCAAGTGCGTTTATGTGCTTGATCTCATATTTTTTCTGGAGCAAAACGCCAAGATCGCGAGCGAGAGTTGAGGGGTTACAGGAAACATAGCAGATGGATCTTGCGCCGATCTCAGCGATCCTTTCGAGAGTCTGCCGTTTCACGCCGCTTCGCGGAGGATCGAGAAGGATGAAATCGATATCGCTCAAACTAGCAGGGTCTTTGTTTAAGAAGTGTTTTATTCTGCTTTTATGAAATTCGATATTGTCCCGCTTCGCATGTGCAGCATTCTTTTTCGCAAATCCAACCGAATCTGAGCTTGCTTCCACCGATATAACCTTTTCGAAGCTTTTGCTCAGCGCGACCGTAAACAGTCCGACTCCGCTGTAGAGATCGAGCGCTGTTTCTCCCTTCGCATTTTCAGTCGCTGCGGTCAAAAGCTCTTCGACCAGATATTTATTTCCCTGGAAAAAACTCCTTGCGTTGAAGAAATATCTCTCGCCGCCTGCTTTGATCGATATCTCGCGGGTTGGTTCGATCAATTCCGCTGAGAATGCAGAGATCTCTTCGTTTTCGCCGGCGGCAGCCTCGATATTGATCTCTTTTGCCAGAAATGTTTCCCATTCAAGGTTTTGCTGCAGTTCGTTGAGTGTTTTTTCGAGCGTCGGATCGAGGATCGGACAGGTTTCTGTGACAACGATCTCATGGGATTGGCGCTTAAAATAACCGATCTTTTTTTCTACGGTGTCGGCATGCCATTGCGCGCGCAGGCGATATCCAAGTTGCTCCGGGCTGGAAACGATCGGGATATCCCGGTCAAACTCGATTTTCCCGATCCTCGATAATGAATCGCGAATGATTCCGACCTTGGCCTCGAGCTGGGCCTGATAATTCATTTGCTGGAAATTGCAGCCGCCGCAAGTGCCGAAATATTCGCATTTCGGCTCAATTCTGCTTTCCGAGGGATCAAGGATGCCGACGATCTTAGCAAACGCAGTTTTTCCTTTTAGCTGGCGTATTTCCACGCTCAGCCGATCCCCTCTCGCCGAAAGGGGAACAAAAACGGTCAGGTCTTCAACAAATGACAGACCCAGACCGTTTGGCACAATTTTCTCTATTACTACTTCAAGTGTGTCGCCAATATTGTACTTTTTACTCAAACTACGTTTTCAACCTCTATTTCAATTCCCCCGACCATCCCGGCAAAAATGTTGTAAACAAGCGCGGAAAGCGCTCCCATAACAAATCCGAGAATACCGTAAATGATCGGCAGAGCGATCATCACGACGATGCCGAATACGACCCCCGTTCCGCCAACCGCCAGTCCTGCAAGTCCGTCCTGGCTGCCGGCACCGGCGCCGCCGATCAGAGAAAATATGATGATGATCAATCCATAGGGAATTGAAAACAAAAGACTCATTACCAACATCATTACGGCATAGATCTTTGCGACTGAAAGGATTCCTAGTTTTCTGATTTTAAGTTTATTCATATAGGTTTTCGCCTCCTCGCCAATTTTTGTTCTGCCTCATGTGACTGCTACAAGAAGAACAGACTCAGCCTTGGGATGTTTGCTTCTTCGCGCAGCTTTTTAAGCAGCATAAGCTCAAAAGTGCGCTCGTAAACATCTTTTTCCATTTTTGTTTCGTATTCCGATAGATCGCTTTTAACATTTTTATTCATCAACGAAAGCGCATCGGAATCTGTGTTTTTGAGTAAAGCCCGGTCGATCTTCTTTTCCAGTTCGCCAAGAGATCTTTCGACACTTTTTGCGTCGGCTTCGATATCGATCATACGCTCAAGCTTGGCCGCTACGCGATCCAAAACGCGGTGCAGCTCACCATCCGCTTTTGCTTTCGACAGGGAATCAAGCAGCGTCCGTAGATGGGTCGCTGTCTCTTCTACTGACAATACACCGGCGTCGTCCGGTTCAGCTGAATCCGCCTCATCCTGATCGCTCGTTTTCCCAACCTGGGCCGACAGCCATTCCTCATATTGCGCTTCGACTTCTTCACGGCAATAACTTAGGGATTTTATACTTCGCGCCTTATTTGGCTTCTTATCAACTCGGTCGAAAACGTCTTCGATCGCCCGAATCGCAATTCTCAGTGGGATTCCGCGCTCCTTCCAGGATTCGACCATCGCCCAATCAAGCGGACTGAGCATTAAATGCTTCCCGCGTCTGCGAATAAATGTCTCTTCGATCTCGGTGAAATAGTTAAAGTAATTCAAGAATGGAGTTTCAAAAAAGAAATTCGTGATTTCTTAATCAACGGCAATTTTCATGCGCTTAAGGGTTCGCAGGTCGTCCTCGGTAAATTCGAAATCGAGCTCGTCGGAATCACTTTCCCGTGCCTCTTCGATTTCCTCGAGAGCGATCTCAAGCTTCATATTCAGATTTGGTTCATAACCCATTTCGCGCAAACGCTCTATCGCGTCGTTTACAGAGGTCGACATTTCAACCGCTTCGTTGATAGCGTCGCCCAGCTCTTTTAGAGCCTGTTTTTGATCTTCGTTGAATTTCATTATTGCTTACCGTGATGCTACGCGAGCCCACCAAAAAATTCAAATTTATTTTGGATAAAGAGGGGGAAGTCTGGAAGTCTGGGGAGTTTGGGAAGTCTGGGGGGGTTGGTGAGTCTGGGAAGTTTTGGAAGTCTGGGGAGTTTGGGGAGTTTCGGGAATTTGGAGAGTCTGGAAAGTCCAGATAGGCACCTAATGCAACTAGCCCCGCCATTTATGGCGGGGTAATTTCGTAAACTGTTTAGTCCCGGCGGGACGACTGATGCGGACTTCCACGACGATGATCTCAAATGATTTCGATGATCCGGGATCACTGATTAGCCGCTCCCTTACGGTCGGGCTACCGACACTAAGCACCACGTAGCGCGGATCACGAATCGCGAATCGATTTTGCAAAGCGCTATTGAAGAACTCGGGCGCAAGGTATCCGCTTTTGTCTTGATTCGATATGTATCAGGTATCCGGCAGTATTATCTCGAAATAAACAAAGGTCGCGTTCCGATGTGGCCACATACTTTAGTGCGTGGTTGGAATCCGACGAATAAATTAGGGTGTCACGTCCCTTATAGTTTCGGGTTCGTTCGGCTGCCTGAAAAGTTCTGCCGCCCCTCCAGGGCTTCATTTCCATTTTTGACTTTAACCCCGCATTCCGCTTGCGCTGCTTACGGGGCTAAACTCTATCGTCATCTTCGATGACTGTCGAACCAGGGCTTCAGGGCTTTATTTTTGACTTTAACCACGCATTCCGCTTGCGCTCGATACCGGGCTAAACTCTATCGTCATCTTCGATGACTGGTGAACCGGAGCTACAGGGCTTATTTTCATTTTTGAATTCAACACCTCATTCCGCTTGCGCTCGATACGGGGCTAAACTCTATCGTCATCTTCGATGACTGGTGAACCGGAGCTACGGGGCTTCATTTTATTCTCGACTGCGCGTTCCTTTTGCGCTGCATACGGGGCGAAAATCGTCATCTTCGATGACTGGTGAATCCTGATCGGAAGGATATTTTTCTATCACCAAACAAAAAAACAATGTACTAGATGGACTTAAAGACCATCTAGTGCAGGCCCTCCATTTTTCAAGGCCCGCGCAGCTATTTTGTTCGAAGTTCTTCTTTGGCTTTAAAGACCACCTCGTCAAAATAACCTTCAAGAGGTAGGTTTACGCCGCGAACCCCTTGGATAACGGCTTCGCCCCAGCGAATATATTCAAGCCTTCTTTCGACCGACCAGTCTTCCGGAGGGTTTTCTATTATGTCCTCGATGTTGCTTATCTTGTCGGCGAGTTTTATTTGTTTTGCACCCCTTGAGAGATTTGGCGCATGATCTATTTGCAATTGTTTTCGTTCGGCTTTCGAAAGTGATTTATCGTCGCTTACTTCGAGTACGAACCCTGCTATCTCTTTCCCGAAAAGCTCAATGATCTCGTCTTCTGTTGTGTCGGTATCCTCAATCGTATCG
>JABDJV010000240.1 GCA_013003295.1 Pyrinomonadaceae bacterium
CTGGCAACAGCCCGCGAATCGGCGCGAATCGGCGCGAATTGCAGAACCCCGCGCGTCAGCAAGGGGGTAGGAGTCAGGAGACAGGAGGCGGGAGACAGGAGGCGGGAGTCAGAACCCCGCGCGTTAGCACGGAGGTAGAAGTCAGGAGACAGGAGTCAGGAGTCAGAAGTCAGAACCCCGCGCGTGAGCAAGGGGGTAAATCGCGCCGCGGCCAAACGGCGAATCACGAATTGCGTCCAGACGACCTATTTGTTTTAGGCCCAGGCTAAGGTACAGAAATTCGCGCCTTGAGCCCCTCCCATTTTTAGTACCGCTCAAAAGTACAGAAATTCGAGTCTCTAATATAGTCCGATACGAACTGATTCGGTGTCAGTCCGCTTAGCGAGCTATGCGGTCTGAAGCCGTTGTACTCATCTTTCCAAGCCTCTATCTTCTCCCTGGCATCTTCCAAAGACAGGAACCAGTTTGTGTTCAAACATTCGTCCCTGAAGCTCCCGTTGAACGACTCGATAAACGGATTATCCGTCGGTTTTCCGGGCCTTGAGAAATCAAGGATCACATTGTTGTCATGCGCCCACTTGTCCATACACTATGAGTATTGGGATTAATGCTTTGGGAGGACGTAGTTACGACGTAATTACATAACTTGATCTTAATTAATTCTCTTGATTCTGCCTTCTAGTCTTGGTGAAATCGTCGAGTCCGGCGCTTTTCTTATCTTCTGTTCAAAAACTTCGGAGTCTTTTCGGGCGTTCTCAGCACCGATCAAAACCTTACCCTTGCTGAGCATCGAATACCCGTCGCCGCCACGGCTTACCAGAAAATCAGACGTCGCAAACGAATATTTAGCTTCTTCAACCAAACGTTTGCCGCCGACGAATGCCTCGACAATTCTGTTTCCCGCAGGCTTTGATGTATCAAACGTAAATTTCATTCCCGAAACTTGCGGAAAACGTCCGGGCTCATTGTCTTCGGCGCTCCTGGCAACACTGTGCTCCAAAACTTCAAGCAATGTTTTCCCGTCGAGCTCGATCTTTACGATCGGGTTATTAAACGGGAGCATCGAAATAACATCCCGTTTTGTTAAAACGCCCGGGCTATAGATCAGGTCGGCGCGGATCGAGCCGCCGTTTACAAAGCCTATGTCCGCTCCGGCCGCGTCCCGATAGGCATCAGCGATGAAATTTCCTATATTTGTTTCTTTGGTCCGGTTTGAAAGCGAAAGCGCGTCGAGTGTTACAGATGTGCGTCCGACAGGTTCGGATAGTTTTTCCAGAAGGTCCTTGTATTTATCGACAATGACCGCAAATTCGGGTGCGTCCGGGATCTCGTCGGTGACCGGGATCAGTTCCCAATCCATACTTTGAAGTTTTTTGGTGGTGCGGTCAAAATTAAGGGTGAATTTACCCATTTCCCTGGCGTCGGCGGTTACTTTGAATATTGGTGTCCCGTTGGATGAAGACTGAAGTAGCGTGTGCTCGTGTCCCCCTAAGATCAGATCAAAGTCAGCACATTGTGCTAACTTTTTATCCTGCGCCATAAAAAGATGGGTTAATCCAACAACCGCGTCTACTTTTTCAACTCTCCGAAGCCTGCTAACGATCAAATTCGCGGTCAGACAATAGTCGGTTACCTTCAGGGTATCGTCCATTGAGGATGTTTCCTTTGCTTCAGGCAGAATAACGCCAAGTATTCCAATTTTTACCCCGTCAAACTCTTTAATTACGAATTCCGGTGTTCCTGCAAAGATCTTCCCTGTATTTGTATCTACAATGTTAGCACCAAGCCAGGTAAACTTTGATTCTTTTATGCGTTTTAGCAGCTCAGTTGTTTTCAGGTCGAATTCGTGATTGCCAAAAACCGAGAAATCGAGCCCGATCGCGTTCCAGGCATCGATCATTTGTGCACCTTTGTAGGTGCGGGTTTCAACCGAAGGCGAAAGCGTATCCCCACCGAGGGTGAATAATACATTCGGATTTTCCTTCAATACCTCTTTTTTCAACGTCAGGAGCCGCGCCAGACCGCCGCGTTTGCCGCCTTCAACCGGCATAAACTGGTATACGTCGTTAACGTGCAAAAAAGTGACCTTGACCGGCGCGTCTGTGTTGGTTTGCCCAACTGCAAGACCAAACGCCAGAAGCAAAATAATTACTGCAAGAAGATTGCGTTTTAATTTATTCATATCTTATTCAGGGACATGCGGGCACAGCGTTGATGGGTCAAATTCGTCAATACCATCGATCTCCAAATGAGTCCGGGCTTCCCAAATTTCCGGGAAAAGGCGTTTTGAAAGCGTCGTCTTCAGATACCCGACCCCTTCTGAACCGCCTGTGCCGCGTTTCGAACCGAGCATTCTTTCGACCATTAAAACATGGTGGTAACGCCACAGCGAAATATTCTTATCGTGCTCTATAAGCAGGTCCTGGAGAATGTAGATCTCAGGATTCTTTTCGGTTTTTTCCAGGATCTTTACGATTGCGGCGATCCGTTCTTCTTCAGTTCCTACCGGATAGCCGCGCTTTCCGATCAAACTCCAAAACACATCCGCCAGGCTGGGCGAATCAAAGCGCCTTTGAAGATGTTCGGTCGAAAATTCGTCATCCGCAAAAAACTCAAGAAGCTTTTCGTCCTTTGCGCCGGAAACAAACTCCAGCTCCCGAAACTGCATGGATTGGAATCCGCTGGCAGGATTCAGCTTATCCCGAAACTCCAGGAATCCGATCGGCGCCATCGTTTCAAGAATGTGAATTTGATCAATAAGGATCTTCTCGATCTCGATCACGACCTTTAGCGAATGATTTGCCCGAAAGACACGGCCCTCTCCGAGCCAGCCAATGGTCGCATCGATCTCGTGCAGTATTTGCTTAAACCAAAGCTCGTAAGTCTGATGAATCACAATAAAAAGCAATTCATCGTGACTGGTAGGTTCGGACAGGGTTTCCTGAAGCTTTATCAATTCCGAAACTTTCAGATACTTATTGTAGGAAAGTTTCGGATTTTGTCCGTATTCTGAAGACATTTCTTTCTGTTTTTCGTCCGTAAGTAAATTTATCTTTACAATATTTACATTGGAAATTTATGTCAATCAGGCAGAGAGAAATAGTAGGGATTTGAGCAAACAAAAAAAAATCTTGACATATCAGCTTATATCGGATAAATTCCGGTCATTCTGTCAATATAAAAAAACAACACACAGAAACCCCCTTAAAATCTTGCAGTATAAGATTGGTTGCTTATTTAGGAAATGAGAACTACAACATTTCTATTGTCTGCACTTAGCAAAGCGGTAGTTTTGTATGCAGCGGCAGTTTGTCTGGTAACCGGTGCGGTTATCAGGCCTTTTAATTAAAACTTGAAACAAAGAAACAAATTCACTGAAGTTTGCAGGAGGAATTGAGAAATATGTCTAAGACAATAGGCACGGTTAAATGGTTTAACAACGCCAAAGGATATGGTTTTATAGAGCAAGACGGCGAACAGGATATTTTTGTTCACTATAGTGCGATCTCGGGTGACGGCTATAAAACTTTGATCCAAGGTCAGGAAGTCGAGTTTGAAGTTACAAATGGTCCGAAAGGTCCTCAGGCGGAAAACGTGGCGAAGGTTTAGAAAATATTGAAAACAGGGTAGTTAAGTTTTATTAATAAACTTGCTTAAAAAAGCGTTTCTATCAAATAGAAACGCTTTTTTCATTTTCGGTTAAATAAAATCATCACCCTGTGCCTTGAGCCTGCGGCGCCAGAGCTCGCGGTAAGCGGTGTATTTCGAAATCAAACTATTCAAACGATAGCGCCTCGCATACGAAAGGTCTCGATTTCCATTGAGCCGCTTAATTCTTGCTTCAAGCGAAGCCCGGCTTTGATGCGGAGGTGCTTTGGTACCGCCATTGAAATAGATATCGAATTCGATCTTTAGTCGGCGAACATCATCATCGAGTTTCTCGATCTGCTCCTCGATCTCAGTCATTTTGTCAGCCTTCGACTGCAATTTTCGGGATAGTGAATCTCGCTTAATAGCCATAATTTTCTCAGTGGTTTTGGGATGGGGGGCGACGGGAGTAGCCATTTTAAATAAACAGCTAAAGGGTCTAATATTCCTTTTTTTGCGATTTTAGTTAAAATTAATTTTCTCACTATTTTACGTGTTAAAATCAAACGAATCATATGCAGTCCGAAAAGGCAGTAAATAAAACCGAAGTTCTTAGGAATCTTCCCTCAATAAACGAGCTCCTTCAAGGCGAAACCGCGCTCAGAATCGTTGGCGAGGCCGGAGCAAAGCATCTGGCTGGGCTGGCGCGTTTTGTCACCGACTCGCTGAGAGAGGAGATGCGGCAGGCACTCTCGTCAGATACTTATGACGAAAGCAAGTTCTCGCGGGAACTGTTGTTGGGCGAGGCCGAAAGACGTCTTGAGGAGGCCTGGAAGCAGGAGCAAAAAAGCGGCCTTCAACGGGTAATAAATGCTACCGGGGTTGCGATCCATACGAATTTAGGTCGCGCGCCCTTATCGGAGAAGGCGAAGCGCGCAATTATTGATGAAGCCTCGCGTTATTGCTCCCTTGAATACAACGTCGAAACCGGAAAGCGCGGCAAGCGCGGCGCCAGGGTCGAACATCTTCTGGCCGAATTGACCGGTGCCGAAGCAGCTTTAGTGGTAAACAATTGTGCGGCGGCGGCAATTTTGGTTCTGACGGCCCTTGCGAGGGGAGGCGAATCGATAATCTCCCGCGGTGAACTGGTCGAAATTGGCGGCGATTTCCGGGTTCCGGATCTGATGACGCAATCGGGCACGACTTTGGTTGAAGTTGGGACGACAAACAAGACCCGCATTTCCGATTATGAACGGGCGATAACTGAAAATACCAGGCTAATTACAAAAGTGCACACTTCGAATTATCGTATTGTTGGTTTCACTTCCACGCCGACGGTCAAAGAGCTTTCGGAGATGGCGAACAGAAACGAAATCCTGTTATTTGAAGATGCCGGCTCGGGAGCATTGATCGATCTTTCCGAATATGGTTTGCGCGATGAACCGATCATCAGCGAATCAATTGCGTCCGGTGCAGACGTGGTGACGTTTAGCGGCGATAAGCTTCTGGGCGGAACACAAGCGGGTTTGATCGTCGGGCGAAGCGAAGTGATTGCCCACATTCGAAAACATCCTCTTTACAGGGCATTGCGCACCAGCAAATTCATTTACGCAGCCCTCGAAAAAACTCTCGACGCCTTTCGTAAGGAGACGGCGATCGAAGAAATACCGATTCTGAGAATGATCTCGATGTCAGAGGAGGAGATCAGACAAAGGACGGAGAGCTTCGCGGAAAAACTAAAAGCCCGAACTGCCGGGAATATGAAGCTTAATATCGAGGTAGTTAAGGGACGATCGGTGATCGGCGGCGGCTCAGCTCCCGATGTGCAGCCGGCAACGGCTCTGCTCGTTTTGAGTCATTCGGAGATGTCGGTTAGCAAACTCGAGGAGAAATTGAGATCGGCAACACCCCCGGTTGTCGGCAGGGTTTTAGAGGACCGTTATCTGCTAGATT
>JABDJV010000254.1 GCA_013003295.1 Pyrinomonadaceae bacterium
CTACCGAGCATGGCAACCCAAACGTCATGTACTCACAGTCGCAGCAGGGATTCCTGACAAGACGCGACACGACGACCGGCGAAATTCACTTTATCCAGCCGCAGCCGAAACCGGGAGACCCGGCGGAACGTTTCAACTGGGATGCGCCGATCAATGTCTCAACGCATGACCCGAAGCGCATTTATCACGCCTCACAGCGTGTCTGGCGTTCGGATGATCGCGGTGACTCCTGGCGGGCGATCTCACCTGATCTGACCAAAAATGGTAATCGCATGCATATGCCGATGATGGGACGGACCTGGTCCGTCGAGGCCGGCTGGGATCTGTATGCGATGTCGAATTATCATACGATCGCAAACTTCTCGGAAAGTCCGGTTGACGAAAACATCCTCTGGGTCGGTACGGATGACGGCCTGATCCAGGTATCGTCAAACGGCGGCGGAAGCTGGACAAAAATTGATCTTGCAAACGTCAAAGGGGTTCCGGCGACGGCCTACGTCAACGACATCCGCGCGGATCTATTTGACCGAGACACCGTTTACGTTGCCCTCGACAACCACAAGTATGGTGACTTCAAACCGTACCTGATCAAATCCACTGACCGCGGCAGAACGTGGCAGTCGCTCGCCGGCACGCTGCCTGCAAAACACCTGGCCTGGCGCATCGTTCAGGACCATGTGAACAGAAATCTTATGTTCCTGGGAACTGAATTTGGCGTATTTTTCACCATCGACGGCGGCAGGAAGTGGATCGAGCTTAACGGCGGCATCCCGACGATTTCAAGCCGGGATGTAAAGATCCATCGCGAGGAGAATGACCTAGCCGTTGGCACGTTCGGCCGCGGCATCTATATTTTGGACGACTATACGCCGCTTAGATCCATTAACGCCGCTGCACTCAACCAAAAAGCCCTTCTATTCGCGCCGGGCCGCCCGGTTAAATGGTATCAACGCGACAGTCAGTTTACGCGAACCGACGGTGATGATGCCTATGTGGCCAAAAACCCTGACCACGGTGCGACATTTACCTATTATTTAAAGGAGAGTGTTGCGACCCTCAAATCGAAACGACAGATGGCCGAAAAGAAGATGGTCAAGGACGGCAAGTTTCCTAAATACCCAAGCTGGGAGGCGGTTGAGAAGGAAATCGAAGAGGCAAAACCGGCAGTTTATCTGGAAATTCGTGATTATGCGGGTAATTTTGTAAACCGCGTGGCGGCCAAGCCCTCAAAGGGGCTCCACCGGATCACATGGAACATGACCTACGCCTCAAAGAGTGCCGTCAGGGCGATCATCCGGCGCGGCGGCCGGGTCTTTGTTCCGTCTGGAATTCCGGCGGCTCCGGGACAATATACTGCTGCGCTGCTAAAACGCGAAGGAAGTCAGATCACCCAATTGGCGACGCCGGTTTCATTTGAGCTAAAGCCTATCCGAACCGGCTACCTGAAGGGCTCAACCTATACGGAAACCCTGAGGTATCTGCAGGAGGTCAGCGAAGCCCGGCGAAAGGCAACAGCTGCACAGGCGGTCCTAAGCGATATGGAGAAAAACCTCGCGCTGCTCCGGGCTGCGATCGACCGTGCGCCGCGGAATGTTGCTTCACTTGAAACCGCTTTTAAGGCCATAAGGGATGAGATGAATGCGCTCGATAACGACCTGAACGGACTCGACAGCCGAAACCGCAAGGGTGCGCAGCCGACGACAACGGCCACACGCATTCAGCGCTCGGGCTTTATCAGCTCTTACGGCCCGACCAAACAGAACCGGGAGCAATTTGCCTACGGACTGAAGGGACTGGAAGACGCGATCGGGCGTATCAAGAGGCTCAAGAACAGTTCGATCCCTGACCTTCAAAAGGCCCTGATAGAAGCAGGTGCACCCTGGACACCGGGATCAAACATTCCGGAGGAATAGTTCGTGGACAAAAACAAAGACGATTACAGTACCAAAAGCGGTAGCGACCGGACAGAATTGAGCCATGTCGCTACCGCTCAATGTACTGATAGCCAGAGCAGGCTAATAACCCGCGTGAACTTCGCGTAGGCTGGTCGTCGGTTTTATTCCATGTCTGCAAAACGCTCTCTCAGGATCAAATTGCCAGTTCTCCACAATTCTAGTTTCCAAGCTTCAATTTCCTCAACACAGGCAGATCCGCGTCGAATCCAAACTCGGCCTGAAAGGGCGAAACGCCTTTTTTCGTAGGGTATGAGAACATTGCCTTACCAAGAACCGGTTTACCGGCCTGATTTATTTTTCTGACGAATCGAAACGTCTCGAATTTGCCGGGGCGAGAGCGTTTTCCAAAAACGCGGACGATCGGTTTCGTTCCATCACCACGGAAAGACATTTTCACCGGCCCGTTAAGACTGGCGAGCGGTGTAAAGGACCATCGTTCGGTCATACGACCGGTCGCGTTTCGCGGAAATGTAACTCTGCGAATTACAAAAAAATCAGGGTGGATCAGACGGCAGCGGAAAGAATTCAGCGAACCTTCGGACAAACAGCTGCATAACGGCACATCAGCCGATATCGGTAGCGGTATTCGCCCTGCGCCGAAGGTGCCAAAACAAATATTGGATCTGCCACCGCCACATGGGCGGCCATTGTCGACAACCGTCTGGAATGGGAGGTCCTTAGCTGTCCCCATCGGAGCGGGGATTCGGCCTCCGACCCAGCCCGGCCGATTTGGTCGTGAATCGTAGAAATACTGCCCTCCGGCATAATTATCGCCCTCAGCACTTTTTAGTATGACGCAGGTTCCCGTTGGATTCTTCAACACAATTGCGTACTGGTCACCGCTGACCACCCCCAACGGCGGGGAAAACTCTATGGTCTTAAATTCAGAAGCGGGAGAAGGCAGATCTTCCGCCGCAACGCGCGCGGTCGCAACGACAGCACCAGACGGTTCGCCGGCTGCATTCAGTCTCTGAATCTCGACGATCAACTCACCTGAGCTGCACGCGACCGGCACTCGGATCTGCGTAAGGAAGCCGTCCTCGCCGACCGTAAACGATTGTGCAAGTTTTTGCTCCGAGTCGCCGCCTATAGCGATTGGTGTCGTAGTAAACATCAATTGCTCCTGATCGACAATGTCACAGGCGATCGCGGGTGCAACTACAAACAATAGAATCAAAACCGCCGTCAAGATGTGCTTCATGTTCTTACTCCTTTCAATCTCTGTTCTTTCGAATAAATACAACACTAGGGATATTCCCTAAATGTCCTGCCTGCGCCGACGTTAGAAAGCACTCGGCAGCAATACCGACCCAATAAATAACCGGTCGAGCCCCCGCCAATAGGCCCTAAAGGTCGGATCCCCTGCAAATAAGATGACATGTCCGCGACCCATCGGAACATCCGCCATAAACAGTTTTCCGCCCAAATTCGGCATAGTCGTGTCCCAAATGTGCCCCATTATATGGCCATTAGGCTTGTAGGTGGCGACATTTGTTCCTCTTTCGGTAGGTGTCATGTGATAGTTTCCGCGAAATTGAACTGCGGCCTCATCCCGGTAACCAAGCGCCAAGTAATGATCATTGTTGACAGCAGCTTTGAATATAGAACCGGGAATACTCTCGATCGGTTTTGGTTTTGCTCCTTTTTCCGATGTCATCTGATTTCGAATCAACTTCACGTCCGTAAAATTTACATTCTTTCTCGTCGTAAATGCGGCGCCGCCTTTTAAGCCGATAAAGGTACCGCCGTCCCGGATCCATTGTTTTAGCCTTGCCACCCCGTTTTTGCCCAAAACCTGTTCATATCCCGCCGGGCTTCCATCCGGAAATATGATCACGTTATAGCGATTTAGGTCGGCACGATTAAACATAGACGTCCTAACGGCAACAAAATCCAAATCAAAACGCTGGCTCAAGACGCTGTAAACCGAGCCGAAAGTAACCGCGCGAGTCGGGTTTTTGGTCATCACCATGATCCGCGGCTTCTTCAAATTACGAATATAATTCGACCCGAGGGAGATACTTCCCTTATCTCCCCAAGCCGTGTTTAGAGGCATGACCTGATTACCGTATTCAGCCGATAAACGCGAGATCGTTTGATGCAGATCGGCGTTGTTTCGGTTGAGCCTGACAACGAAGCTTCCTTT
>JABDJV010000378.1 GCA_013003295.1 Pyrinomonadaceae bacterium
GCATAGATCATAATCCCTGTGAAAACCTGCCATTGCAGAGCGTTGCCCAAAAACGAAACTGGTGTCCAAACGCCCGTCTGCAATGAAGCGGCTATTGTCAGAAGCAAAAATAAAATGCTCGTCCAGATTGTTGAAAAAACAATTGATAAAAAAAGGTGGAGCGGGAAAAACCAAATCTCGCGGTGTTGCGACCAATCAATCCGGTTACAGATCCAGATCACGCCGACACCGAGAATCGCCACGGGAATTATATTTCGACCCATAGCAAAAAGAAGTGCGAAAACACCGTAAGTTGATTGCGTAATAAAAATGACAATATAGGTCAGAGCATAGGGAATCCACGCTAAACTGTAGATCAGCCAAAAGCGTTTTGTAAATTGAAATCCTTTTGCCGACATAATTCGCCGCTTATCTTAGCACACAAAACTGACCTTTATTTAAATCAAAAAAGGCAGAGAACTTAAAATCCCCTGCCCTTTTTAAAACCAGCAATTAAGTCAACTAACTCAAAGGAATAATCTCATCCGCTTTGAGCGTGCGGTTTTCGCCTCTTGAATTTTTGACTACGACCAAATCACTTTTAGCTTCAACGACCTTTTGCGTATTGCCATCCGACGCCCGATTCCGGTTTAGCCAAAACATATCGGTTTCCCGCGAAAGCTCTGTCCGTCAACACATCGAGTTGATAAAATTCGTATTTCTTCATTTATTTTCCTCGCTCGTTTTGCCCGTTTCTCAAAATTCCATCGATCAACAGGGAACTCAAAATAATCCCAATTTTCGACGTTTTCTGGCAAAACTCGGGATTAACTGAATTATTTCGCCAAAGTTTTGAAAAATAAGCACTTTTTGCGTGTATTATCTTGACATAAAAGCACTTCGGCGTGTAAATTTTACCTTTACCCAGTTCGGTTTCGATTGCCTAGGTAAGTTGTATGAAAACGAGGCTAGATATTGATTTAACTCTTTAACGCTCGCTCTCTTTTCCACACACCTTCATTCGAATATTAGAATATCGTGTCCGGGCTGAAATTGGCTAACTCGCTCGCTGGTTTTTTGTTTTATGAATTCAGGTAAAAGCGGGATGCGCTTCATTTTAAAAGGATAGTTTTTAAAACGCAGCTAAAATTAAACTAAGGAACGTAACACAAATTTTAAATGTCAAACGAAGTTATTAAACCAGCTGAAGAAAAGGTCGATACCGAAAATTCAGCTACAGAATCAACCAATAAAGAAAGCACCGCTGAAACAGCCGCGCCGGCAAACGCCGAAGGCGCAGCAGCAGCGAAAACTCCTGAACCAACCACCGAAACAACTACACCGGAACCAGCCGCAGCTGAAGAACAGGATGCGGGTGGGGAAATGGACTTTGGCGCGATGCTTGCTCAATTTGAGCAGGAACAGGTTGCGTATCACGCTGGTGAAATTGTCTCCGGAAAGGTTGTTGGGATTTCTGATCAAGTCGCGTTAGTCGATTTTGGATATAAATCCGAAGGGGTTGTTCCGATCGAAGAATTTACTTCTCCCGAGGGTGAGATTACCGTCGGCCAAGGTGACGAGGTAGAGGTGATGATCAAACGCATCGGAGGGGACGGCGCACCAAACCTTTCCTTTTCGGATGCGAAAAACCGCAAGTCATGGGACGAAATCGATCAGGCATTCAAGGATGATACGGTTGTAAAAGGCAAAATAACAGCGAAGACGAAAGGCGGGTTAAAAGTCGACGTGCAAGGCGTTGAAGCCTTCTTGCCGGGATCGCAAATTGACTCGCGTCCGATCAGAAATCTTGACGCACTGATCGGCGAGGAGATCGAGGCTAAAGTTGTCAAGTTTAGCCGGAAACGAAATAATATCGTACTTTCCCGTAAGGTGATCACCGATCTCGAAGTCAATAAGCAAAAGGCTGAAACGTTAGCTAAGATCGAAGAAGGATATATCGTTGATGGGGTTGTAAAGAATCTTACCGACTATGGAGTATTTATTGATATCGGCGGAATTGACGGACTGCTTCATGTGACTGACATGTCGTGGGGAAGACTTCAGAAACCTGATGACCGGTTCAAAGTCGGCGACACCGTTCAGGTAAAAGTCCTAAAGTTGGATCGGGATAAGGAAAAGGTTTCTCTCGGTTACAAACAACTGCTACCCGATCCATGGTCAACCGTGATCGAGCTTTATCCGGTCGAATCCAGAATTAAGGGCAGGATCTCAAGCGTTACCGAATATGGCGCGTTTGTTGAGCTTGAACCCGGTGTAGAGGGCCTCGTTCACATTTCAGAGATGTCCTGGGCGAAACGCATGAAGCATCCGAAGCACTTCGTCAGTAAAGGTGACGAAGTTGAAGTTCAGGTGTTGGGAATTGACCCTGACGAACGGCGGATCAGTCTTGGGATCAAGCAGCTTCAGGCAAATCCATGGGACACGATCGCACAGCGATTTCAGGTCGGCTCCAAGGTTCAGGGTAAAGTCCGCAATCTTACGGATTTCGGCGCTTTTGTCGAAATTGAAGATGGAGTGGACGGTCTGGTTCATGTTTCGGATATTTCCTGGTCAAAAAAGATCAAGCATCCGAAAGACGTATTGAAGAAAGGACAAGAGGTCGAAGCGGTAATTACTAATATGGATATTCCGGGACACCGATTGTCACTATCGATAAAAGAATTGACTCCGAGTGCCTGGGATACATTTACAGCCGAACATAAGCCGGGTGATGTAGTAAAAGG
>JABDJV010000263.1 GCA_013003295.1 Pyrinomonadaceae bacterium
CAAGCGAGAATACCTGCGGCTCCTTGCCATCATTTAGATTTAAACGCTCCGTCAGGCTCTTCGTCAGCGAACCCCGAGACCCCTCGCCAAGAATTGTGATTTTCGCAATAAGGTCTATCCCGGGCTCAAAATTCCCCTTTGGATTACCCTCTTTGTCCAACCCTTTGTCACCAGTGCGGACTCCGACCACGCGGTCATTCTCGTCGTAAAGCATCTCCGATCCGGGAAACTCGGGAAAGATGTTTATTCCCTCCTCTTCACATTTCTCGCCCAGCCATTCACAAAGCTTACTCAGCGAAACAATATATTTACCCTTGTTAACAAGCGGCGGAGGTGTGATCGGCGCCTTAATCTTTTTATTTTCCGTAAGATACCAAGCCGCGTCTGCCGTCACCGGTGAATCAACCGGGCAGCCCTGTTCCAAGAAGTCCGGCATCAACTCCCGAATCGCCTTAGGATCCATTACGGCTCCCGATAAAATATGGGCGCCCACTCTAGGCCCCTTTTCGATCACACCGATCTCGATATCGCCGAGCGGCTCACCCTGTTTTTTCCCACTCTCAATAAGTTTGTCGTGTTCGTTTATCAGTTTTTTTAAATGCAAGGCGCCGGCAAGATTTGCCGGACCCGCACCGACAAAAACGATATCCATCTCAAGTTGTTCGCGTTCTATCATAATAATTCCTTCGAAAAATGAATGGCTATTCAGTTATAAAGCCAAGTATATCAATTTCACCGCAATCAGACTATTTGACCTTGATTTTATCGTAATTTCCAATGAGATTAAAAAGCCGCCAAATATCCTGCAAATCTATTCGTGGGATTTATCCGCACCGGCAAATCAACATACGGTGTTCGGTTAGTGAGTCGCTGAAGGCGACAAACACAATAGCCAAGGGTGAGCGAAGCGTAACCCTGGGTTTGAGGCCAATAATAAAACGACCCTGAATGGGTCGAACAATGCTGTAAGAGATCGACAATTGTTCAACCCATTCAGGGTTGGATCCGTGTCGGAAT
This sequence comes from Pyrinomonadaceae bacterium, assembly GCA_013003295.1. Classification (GTDB taxonomy): domain Bacteria; phylum Acidobacteriota; class Blastocatellia; order Pyrinomonadales; family Pyrinomonadaceae; genus Aridibacter. The sequence goes on from JABDJV010000263.1 coordinate 1,018, forward strand.
TGACGTAGGGTGTCGCGCGTCAAACTCGCTTTACCCTACGCTATTATATCCGTCCCCGTTGGGGACCTACGATATTTGATGAGAAGTTTTAGCCAAAGAAATTCGATCCCGTGTGAACAATATCGCCGAAAGCTATGCCGCAGCCGCGACAACCTTTTCTGCCGCGTCTTTCATCCCGTCTGCAGAAATGATATTAATTCCCGATTCGTCCAGTACCCTCTTTCCTTCCTCAACATTTGTCCCGGCAAGGCGCGCGACGATCGGAATCTCCACGCCCAAGTTCTTCGCCGCAGCGACGACACCGAGAGCGACCATGTCGCAGCGAACGATCCCTCCAAAGATATTGATCAAAACGGCTTCGACGTTTTCATCCGCAAGGAGAATACGGTAAGCATCTTGAACACGCTCCTGGGAGGCTCCGCCGCCCACGTCCAAGAAGTTTGCCGGTTCTCCGCCGGAGTGTTTGATGATGTCCATCGTCGCCATCGCCAGACCCGCGCCATTAACCATACACCCGATGTTTCCATCCAGCTTGATATAGCTGAGGTCCGACTTCGAGGCTTCGATCTCAAGCGGTTCTTCCTCGTTTAAGTCGCGAAGTTCGGGATAATCTTTATGCCGGAACATTGCGTTTCCATCGAAATTCACTTTTGCATCAAGTGCGATCAGCCGTCCGTCGGAAGTCTTCAAAAATGGATTGATCTCTACGATCGTCGCGTCCATTTTTTCAAATGCATTGGCCAGGGCCATCATAAATTTTGCGGCTTGACCTATCAATTCGTTAGGCAGGCCGAGTCCAAACGCAAGGTTGCGGGCCTGGAACGGCTGCAGGCCAATTCCGGGTTCGATCGTTTCCTTTAGTATCTTTTCAGGATTTTCAGCGGCAACCTCTTCAATTTCGGTTCCGCCCTCAGATGAGGCCATAAAGACGTTTTTTCCCAATTCGCGATCAAGCGTGATTCCAAGGTAGAATTCCTGATCGATCGGCAGCCCCTCTTCGATCAGAAGGGTCTGAACTTCACGCCCTTCCGGTCCAGTCTGATGGGTTACCAGGTTCATTCCGAGCATGGTTGACGCGAGCTCTTTTGCTTCGGCCGGAGATTTCGCCAGTTTTACACCGCCGCCCTTTCCGCGGCCGCCGGCGTGAATCTGTGCTTTTACAACAACGATGTCCGTTCCCAGGTCTTTGGCAGCTTGTTCAGCCTCCGCCGGCGTTCGCGCAACAATACTTCGCGGCACCGGAACTCCATAGGTTTTTAGCAGTTCTTTCCCTTGATATTCGTGGATTTTCATAGTGTTTCGTTAATGATTATTTGATTGATTCGAATAGAAAAGTTTAGCTTCGGAGCATAAAAAAAGCAAAGGCACCCAGAAAAAGCGCCTTTGCATTATTTAATTCTTATAGATCTATCCTACTTCGTACTTACATTGATCTTATAGAGTTTCCATAGACCGTCCTCTTCAATGTATCCAAGGTCGAATTTTGTCGATCGAGGACTCGTATCATAGGCGCCCTTGACTTCTAATCTCTTGGTCAATCTTGACGCTCGAACGGTCGGACCGCTGGTTATATCGGCCTTCATCGTTCGTATAGAGCTGCCATCCCAATTTGCAACCATGAATGCCTTGAAGACCTGATCAAATTTGTCGGCCTTGATCTGCTTCTGCCAGAATTTCGAGATATGCTTGTAAAACTCTGAGAAATCTTCGTCTTTTATCGCCTGACTGAAATCAAGCATGGTCGTTTTAACCAGCCGTTGAAGGTCTTCCTCAGAAGGTGCCGACCTCGATGCCTTCACGTCACGCGAAAGCTCTTCCGGTTCTTTCTCTTCTTCTTCCACCGTGCTTGTATTTCCGGTGTCGGCCGTGTCCGAATCATTTTTTCCAAAACTGAAACCGTCTTTTTCATTGCAAGTGCAACCCAATACAATGAGAGAGATGATCATTAAGGCGAGCACGCCGCTCCCCAATGAACTCTTGCCGTAGAAAATATCAATAAAGCGTTTCTTCATAATGTCTCCTGATTATATCTGTTATTAATCCTTTCGCCAGGGTTTAAGCAGTTTGCTCCAGCTCGAAGCCGTTCGCTGATACTCGTTCGGACATCTAACCGCCCGGGCCTTCGGGAGAAGATTGTTTACAACGAGGCCGTTGTATTTTTGCGGATCAGACCCATAGATCATACAAAGCGAATTAAAAAACCGCTGCTCGTTTAACAGGTGCTCGTCCGCCATCACTTTTGCACTTCTTTGCCCCCCGGATTTTGATTGAATCGCAAAAAACTCCGCCGCGGCAACTACCGCTTTAACGCCGTCATCTCCCAATTCTTCTATGCAAATATACGACGAGCAGCGATCTGCCGCATCCTCTTCGTTGGCAGTGATCGGCAATTGGTAAGCGTCGATCAGTGCGTGACCCAATTCGTGCAGGAATATAAATGTGACCGCCTTGTTCATTCGATCATTTGCCTTCTCATCCGAATCACCCGAACGCTTAAAGGTTCGGTAAAAATACTCCATCAGTTCGTAGCACATGGTGATCGACTTGTCCCGCGACATATAAAACGCATTCGCAACCCCGTCACAATCTTTCGCCCTAAGCGGAATGTCATGCGGTAGGATTAGGCTGCGGTTAAGCTTATCGGCAGCTTTTTCGAGGGTTTTATTCTTTCGAATTGACCTGTCTATTGACTCGTAGCGTTGGTTCTTTACGCCCATATGTTCAACAATAAAATCGCCCGAGTCTTTCTTGAGAGATCCACTTTGGGATGTCTCATCCGTACTTGCAGAGTTTGTGTCTCCTCCGGATTCCCGACCGGAGTTACATACACAGCCAACAACAACAAAGAGAACTGATATTACAATTAACGAATTTAGTATGTTGTTTTTTTTCGTCTTCATAGGGGTTTATGCTGCGAAAATCGTTTGAATGCTTGAATTAGATAAGATTTGATGCCTTTCTGTCAAATCTCCGGCAATTTTTCGAAAAAAAATGGGCGAGTGCCCAATTAAAAGCACAAGCCCACGGCTAGTTCATTCCAATTCAATTCAAGAGGAACCGGAAACTATTAACCTTTTTCGGCCATTCTCACCAGGGTTCTAACGCCAACCGCGGTTGGGCCTTTGGATTGATTCGGTTTTGCCCCATCGGCCCAGGCCGTTCCGGCAATGTCAAGGTGTCCCCATTTCGCCTTGTCGATGAATTCCTGTATGAAGACGCCCCCGGCAATTGTTCCTGCCCTGCCTTTTGATCCCATGTTTTTTACATCGGCGATGTCAGACTTGATCTCTTTGCTATATTCCTCCCCGATCGGAAGCTGCCAAAATCCCTCGCCAACTTCCTTTCCGGTTTCAATGATCTCGTCGACCAATGCCTGATCGTTGCCCATAATCCCGGTATTGTGACTCCCAAGAGCTACCACAACGGCGCCCGTCAGTGTCGCCAGATCAACGATCTTTGTCGCACCTTGCTTTTCTGCATAGGCGACTGCATCGGCCAATACAAGACGCCCTTCTGCATCCGTATTTAAGATCTCGATCGTTTTTCCGTTCATTGCTGTGACTACATCGCTTGGTCTGGAAGCTTTTCCATCAGGCATGTTTTCGACACACCCGACAACGCCCAGGACAGGGATCGTCGGCTTTAACAGCCCGATCGCACGCATCGCACCCAGTACCGAGGCTCCGCCCGACATATCGTATTTCATCGCATCCATGTTGGCCGACGGCTTGATCGAAATCCCGCCCGTATCAAACATTACGCCTTTTCCGACAAATGACAGAAGCTCACCTTTCTTCCCGGTGTTTTTCTTTGGCGTGTATCTCAGCACGATCATTTTCGCCGGTTGCTCGGATCCAAGCGAGACACTCAGCAGCGAATTCATACCAAGCTTTTTCATTTGTGCTTCGGTCAGAATCTGACATTTCAACCCAACTTCTTTCGCCATCTTCTGGGCGCGTTTGGCGATCTCTGTCGGTGTCAGAATATTTGGCGGCTCATTTGCCAATTCGCGGGTAAAGTTCATCGACTCGCCGATCGCCGTTCCACGACTCAAACCATTTCTTAGATCAGCGGGCTTGGCTCCGTCAATAAATAGTACAAATGTCTTAATCTCCTTATCGTTCTTACCCTTCGTCTTGTACTTATCGATTTCAAACTGACTGGTGATAGCGCCCTCGGCAGCTGCGGCCGCAACCTCGGCTGCAGCAGAACCGCATCGCGGGTCAAGAGCAAACTTGCTGAGACTTTTATCCCGCAGACTTCTGGCAGCGGTTCCGGCAACTACTGAAACATCGGCGACCGAATATTCTTTTTTGTCCCCCGCTCCCACAAGAAGAATCCGGCTTGCAGAAATCTTGGCTGTTTTCTTGAAACGTATCAGAGCAGTCTCACCCTTTCCACCTTTAAACCCTTCATCCTTGATAACCGAAGCAATCATACCGCCGGACAGGCGATTTAAATCTTTGAGGACTCCTGCAGTGCCTTTTTCGTCTTTGAAAACAACTACTGCCAAAGCGTCTACTTTAGCTTCTGTAAAATTTTTATTGATTCCTTGAGATCTCATTAATTTTCCTCGTATTTTTTGTAAGTATTGGGGTTTTGGAAATTCTCTTAACTCTTTGAAAAAGCTACTTATAAATTGAAAATTTAAGGGTATAGATATATATCATTTGAAGGCGTCTTTCAACTGCTTGTCAGTTTCTTTATCGATCGTCTTGCGTTTTAGGGTCTCGCGTTTATCAAAGAGCTTTTTACCCTTGGCGACGCCAATCTCAAACTTGATCCGGCCGTTGTTCCAGTAGACCTTTGTAACGACCAGCGTCATTCCTTTTTGCGAAGTTTCCTTTTTTAGTTTTTCGATCTCGCGGCGGTGGAGAAGCAATTTTCGGGTGCGCGTTGTTTCGTGATTGTTTTGGTTTCCGTGGGAATAATGTGAAACATGGGCGTTAAAGAGCCAAATCTCGTCATCTTTTACCGCAACGTAAGATTCCTTCAGCTGAATCTTTCCGGCCATGATGCTCTTTACCTCAGTCCCCTTCAAAGCGATGCCTGCCTCGTATGTATCCAGAATATGGTATTCATGAAAGGCCGCGCGATTGGAAACTATTACTTTGCCGTCGTTGGACATAAGCAACCATTCTGCCTTTCAAATATAAAACAAGCAAGTATTTGCGGCCTTTTGCCATTCGCATTCTTTATTCTTGTCTTTTGCGCTCTTTGCTCCTTTGCCGCAGACTCTTAGCTCAAAAATCCATACCCGTTTGACTTAGATTATGTGACCGCTTAGTTTACCGATATGTGGGATGAAACCGAAGTGAGAGTCCGATACGCCGAAACCGACAAAATGGGAATTGTTCACCACGCAAACTACTACGTTTGGTTCGAACTCGGCAGGAGCGAGTATTGCCGTGCGCACGGTTTTTCCTATCTCGAAATGGAGGAAAATGACGGCGCGCTTATGGTTGTCGCAGAAAGCCAGTGCCGCTATAAACTTCCAGCCCACTACGAGGA
>JABDJV010000275.1 GCA_013003295.1 Pyrinomonadaceae bacterium
CGATTGCAGCAGTTTCGGCGTTTGGTTGGCGAGGCGAAGACGGATTCCGGCTCATATGATGATGTGAAGGCTTTGGTTAAAAGATCTCTGCAGGAGTTCGAAACTTCTTTGGACGAGGATCTGAATACTTCCCGGGCGCTTGCTGCTATTCACAATCTCGTGAGGGAGGTTAATACGGTCTTAACGGAAAAACGATTGAAAGAGGACGACCAAAGTGCGATTCTTGACGCCATCGAAACGTTCAATTCCGTATTGGGCGTTTTTGGTGAAGAACAGAGTGAGATTCTCGATGAAGAGATAGAAAAACTTATTGAAGAAAGGCAGAAGGCCAGAAATGACAGAGACTTTAAACGTTCGGATGAGATTCGCGATGAATTAGCCGAGAAAGGCATTATCCTGGAAGATACGAATGCCGGCGTGCGTTGGAAGAGGAGGTAAACCCGCCTGATTTCAGGTGAGTGTCGAATCCACTTGTTGTGTCGCCGTCCGACGTCAGCAGTCACCAGGTTGTGTTGATGGACCTTTCGAGGCCTCACGAAACCAAAAAAAAGAAGGACGCTAAAGCGCCCTATTTGTTTGATTTGCCCGCACCACCCCGTAAACGGGGTGGCTATAATTTCCTTGCGCGGCAGTAATTACGCCGAGATTGTTTTGCGCTTCGGCCAATCTCGTAGTTTTGTACTCGATCGACATTTCAAAGGCAATTTTTGCGTTTTTAAACATCTTGCGTTCCAGGAGAACCATCCCGAGATCAAACCAGGCCTCGCCGTGTTTTTCATCCAGCCTGATCACTTTTCTAAAATTCGCTTCTGCCGATCTTAATTTCTCCAACTCAATCTGCGTCAATCCAAGCGAATAAATTGCCTGAACATAACTGTTTTTGCTCAGTTTTACCGCTTTGATAAACCACTTTTCTGCATCTTTGAACTCTTTTAGCTGATAAAAACAGGAGCCTATATTGTAGTGAATCTTAGACCTCAATTTTTTGTCGCTGCCGACCGATCTTAACGCGGTCCTGTAGTTCCCGATCGCCTTTTCGTGTTTCCCCGATTTTGCTAATTCGGTACCCTTGTTGAAATTTTGTTCCGCCAAATTCGTTTGAGAAAAGACACTGACCGCTAGGCCGACCGATATAATCGAAACCATTAATAAAACTCGCATTTTCTGAAACCTCCTGAACTTTTTTTACATTCAAGAACAGTTTAGAAAATTCAAGCCGTTCAAATCTTTCGATTTCTTGCTGTTTTGTCTCAAAATTGCGGACAAGAGCTAGTTTTGCATCAATTGTCGCCAAACCCTTGGAGTAACATCGGTCAGACGCCGGAAAAGCGAGGTGAAATGACTTTGAGTCTTAAAACCGGTCTGAAAACCGACCTCGACGATCGGGAGGTCACTTTCTGCCAAAAGCATTTTTGCTTTCTCCACACGTCGCTTCATTAGAAACTTTCTCGGAGGAAGCCCGGTGGTTTCTCTAAAAGACCGCGAAAAGTGATACTGGCTCAGATCAGCGATCCTTGAAAGCTCAGCGAGGCTTAGTTCCTTGTCGAGATTGTCATTTATATATTCAGTAACCAGCTTGAGTTTGTAGCCCGAAAGCCCTCCTTTTAGGTTTCCTGAAGCATACCGGGCCGTACTATAGTTTTTTAATACGTGCAGAATAAGCGTTTGGAGAAGAGATTCCGAGTACATCTTTTCTCCGCTGCCCTCGGAATTGGCTTCGTTTACGAGTGCTAATCCGAGCTGTGAAACGAGCCGGTCCTGATGTTCCGACGGGCCATCAATTAGTTCAAACCTCGGTGAGAATTCGTTCTCAATGGCGGTCTGCTGGAGGAGCGACGGCTCCAGATGGATGGTCACGCACTCAATATCGTCTCCCCACAAAATCGAGTGCGGCTGTGAAGCCGGAACGACGCAAACCGAGCCGATCGGACCGCAATTGCTGGTCATTCTTCCTACCGGACTCTGTTTTCGAGTCTCAATGTGACCGGATAATGTGATGTTGAGTTCGTGACTAGGCTGCGAATATTCAGCGACTTCACCGGCGAGGGCCTTTCGATGAAGGATCTCCGCTCCATCCCAAACTCCTTTTCGGTCGAAGATGATCGGCGATCCCTTTTGTTTGGTTACCCAATTCACCCGCATTAATTCTTTTCTTGGCTCGGACATAATCTTTTGCCGGTGTACGCAAATTTGCCGGCTGATCTCTGAATGATACAGCTTACCAGCTTATAAATATATCCAATTCTTGCTGTTTATTTATTCCCGAAGGTTAGAGGATAACGTCGCTGCAGAGGGTTCCATCGATACTCGTGTAATTTAGGTTTACTTCGGAAAACCGATCGGTTTCATTACAATAAGAGAGACAAGTATCAAAAGGTTTAGAATAGATATGAACGCTGACAGCTTTCGCGTCAAATTCTGGAAGATTCAGGATCTGGTGGATGGGCTCCTCAAGTTCGACCTTGGCGGCGAGACATTCGGCGAGGTCAAATGTGTCGGTTTCTTCAAGTTTGCAATACCCCTGGGATTCGATCTGTTCGACCACGCGGAAATTCTGTCCGCGAAGTTTGCCGAAAGGAACGGTCATCCAGCACATCTGCTCAGAATGGTTATGAATCCGTGATTCCTGCCCCTTTTCCCAACAAATGGCCATCAGCTCAAAACGTTCATCTTTATAAATGAGATTGCGGGTATAGAACTTTTCACTCCAATTGAAGTATTTTTCGATCGAATCGATCTCGATCGGGTTTTCAGAGAGAAATTGGTAAACCGGGTCGCAATGGAATTCTTCATCCGGGATTTCGCAGAGGCCTTCAATAAGGTTTTGTATGTGCACTTTTTTCATAAGAGTATGGCCACGAACAGTCACAAAATTTCTCGAAACATTGTAAAATCAATTTTTCGTGTTTGTAGGTGTTTGTTCGTGGCTAAAGTTTTACTGCGATTTCGTAAGAAAGTCAATAAATTCCTGAGGATTTCTCGTTAGCCTGGGAAACGCGTCCGTTGGCCTTCCGTCTGCATCAAAAACGGCATAGAAAGGAAGCGCGACGGTCTTAAAAGTTTTTTCCTGAAACTGCTGCTGCTGGTAGTAGATC